>NZ_CP016201.1:2720272-2725680 GCF_001683335.1 Selenomonas sp. oral taxon 126 | reverse complement strand
GCCGCAGGTATTCGGCGGCACAGATCAAGGAACGGATCGAGCACCAGAAGGAGAAGTATGGCTGGGAGTTCGTGTTCTTCGGCGCGAATATGGACGCGGTCATGGAGGCGGCGAAGATCGGCATTGGCGCAGAGTTCGCGCGGGGCTGGATGGCGAATGCCGCAGGGACGGCGATGGCGTATAACGCCATGTCGGCGATTATGGCGGAGATCAGGAAAAGCTAAGAACAGGGGGCAGACGAAATGAGCACGCTCAAAACAGTCGGAATGGCGGCGGCAGTTCTTGCAACCGGTTTTCTTGGCTATGGCATCTATAAGGCAATGCAGGATGAGGACGCGCAGGCATCCTCCTCGGATGATGTGACGGATTGGGATGAGATGGAGGATGACGAGGAAGCAGTGGATGACTCTTGGGATGATGTTGTCTATGGATGATAAGAAGTTCTATTACATAGTCTCATTAGGAACGTGAATTCTGTGACTGGTTTTTAGCTCGCCATGTCCGGTTTTTGCGGGCAGGGGTGTGCAAAATCTCGACCAAGGGGGTGCAAATGCACCCCCCTTTTGCTATGCCGAGAAGCCTTGTTCCGTGCGGCTTTGCGGCTGATACTTGAAGTGGTAAACTAAAACTGGACACGGGGGGCGGTATTGTTTCAGGATAGAGCGGACGTGAGCGTATAGGAATTGGGAACATCGGAAATGTTTTTGAAAATCTCCAAAAGGTAAAAATTTTTAACATTGAATATGCTATAATGCAATTATCAAACAATTGTAGCACAGCACTGATTTCTTTGCCAAATATTTCGCGACTTGTGGGACTGAGATATACTGTCCTTGCTTTTCTACTTTATGAAGGGAGAAATCACGATGAACAGAAAAGAACATTCATTTATCCGGTTTGGAGAGGATCGGATCAAGCTCGACTCCATTGAAGGCTATGGCATCCGCACGATTACCCGCTATTTTGTGCGAAACGAGGCGCACTCCGAGGTTGAAAGGAACAGCTATGAGGGGGCGTTTGAGCTGTATAATATGTACGATGATGAGCCGGATAAGAGCGCCAGCCCCATGCTCGACATCAACGGGTATCCCGTGCTCATGGATCGAATGGTGGTTCGGGAAGGTCACCTTTCCCCCCAAGCGTTTGATGTGCAGAAGGCGCGTGCATTGTATGTCCGAGGAAAGCAGATGGGCGGCGGATGGTCGGAGTCTGCTTCCTTGCTTTATAACGAGGGCGAATGCGGTTTTGACATCCATGCCAAAGTTGCCGAACTGGATGGACTTCTCCTCGACTAGCAGAAAAACTTGCCCGACAAAAACAACAGGAATCGACGCATACCGGATTGAAAGGAGCTGCCTTTTCAGGAGGTGAGAATATGTATCCTTATGGGCTGCAGGATAAGAAGGCTCTAAATATGCTGATTTTGGAGATCTTGGAGCAATATACAGACAGCGACCATCCCTTGACACAAATGGAAATCGTGGATTTGCTGGAAAAAAACTATGGCGTTCCATGTACGCGACAGACGGTTAAGAATAATCTTATGCTCTTGGGAGAAATGGGGTATGAGATTTCCATGGAGGGCGGCATCTGCCTTATGTCGCGCCAGTTTGAGAATGCGGAACTGAGGATGCTGATTGACAGCGTCCTCTTTTCCCGTACCCTTTCCGGTAAACAGGCGAAACGGTTGATTGAGAAGCTGACAGGACTTGGCAACAAATACTTCCGCGCCAAAGTGAAGCACGTCTGTCATCTGCCGAAACTCATACACTCAGACAACAAGCAAGTTCTGCTGAATTTGGATGTGCTGAACGATGCCATCGAACAGGAGCGGAAGGTTCGCTTCACTTATAACAGCTATGGCAAAGACTTCCAGCTGCACCCCAGGCGGGAAGAACCGTACATCGTGAACCCGTATCAGATGGTGACAAATCAGGGTAGATATTATTTGCTCTGCAGTTACGACACAAGCAATCGACTTTCTCACTATCGCCTAGATTATATGACGAAGCTGGAGATGCTCGATGTGAAGGTCAAGCCGATGGATCAAATGGAAGATTTTGTCCAAGGCTACAGTCTGCCAAAGCACATGGAAGAACACATCTATATGTTCAGTGGGGCGAGCGTGCAAGTGAAAATGCGCGTCCGAGCGGTCAATATGGATGCGTTAATCGACTGGTTTGGCAAGGGGTTCCGCATTGTGCAGGAGGATGCGGATGGACGCATTGTTTCCGTTGTCTGCAACGAAATGGCAATGAAATATTGGGCGCTGCAGTACGGCGAATATGTGGAGGTCTTGGAGCCGAAAAGTCTGCGGGAAGCTATTTGCGATGCAATCGATTGGATGGGCAGTTTTTATCGGTAAGTCGCATGCACTAACGATCACTTTTGTGGGAAGAATATGCCACACATCGAGGGAGATGTTGGCATCATTGCTTTTCAATCGCCATTTACCAAAGGAGCTAAAGGGATCCTGATGTTTTCGATGATAGGTATACACGGATCGGAGTTGAGGTACAATGAGCAAGTTTGACAGAGAGTTAGCGAGAGCTCTTACGAATCGATTGCCAAATAGACTCGATTATGTTGTGTCGTACAGAATTGAAGGTGCGGTAGAACTGCGCGAGATAACGACAGGGCATGATCGCGTGGTCATTATCATTGACTGCGAAACTGATGCAAAGACGATAGCACCAATTCTGGATGCTATCGTTCGATTCATAAAAAGAGAGGATTATTTTCGGCTGTCGGATTACAGCGTATTTTTATGGCGGGATGAGACATTTTCGCTACTGTCACCTTTGCGTGTGTCGGCATCGAGACTTGGGCGGCACTTTGAAAAAATCGATGTATACGATAACGTAAGCGGAAGTTGGGAAAATTTTAAGGAGATATATAAGCCCCACAAAAATGCAGGGCAGGCAATCCTCATCACGACAGCAAGGAAGGTCGCTCAGTTGGGAGAAATGCGCACGATTGGAGCAAATAATCTGCTCCTTTTATATCCGAAAGATGATGAATCAGAAAACAAGGGGACAATAGCAGGTGTTCCTTGCATTGCTTATTGAAGATATTTTTAGGTAATCGAGGAGGATATATAAGCGATATGAACTTTTATAGTCCAGCCGAAGAAAAGATATTGGAAATGTATGCAGCGAAACATTTGAGTGTTCACCATGATGCTTCCACGAATCCCATTTGTGTAGCATGTAAAAATTATTGTGACCAGAAGGGGCTTGAACTCAAAGGGCCGATCGGCGCATGGTGCGTAGGTAAAAAATTTTATGAAAACCCTTACCGTGTATTATTCGTAGGAAAAACAGCCCGCGATACTCCAGGCAGCGCGGAGATGCATTGTCACAATAACTTTACTGCTTCCAGAGACGACTTGTGGCATGCACGTTGGTCACGATACTGGAGTTATACAAGATTGATTTGTCAAAACGTGTTTGGGAATGACAGCATTGAGAATATTGCTTTCACTAACATGGTAAAATGCAATGTTTCATCGACAACAGATAAAAATACGAGAGAGATGAAGGATTTTTGTATTGCGCAACTCGAAATCATAAAAGAAGAGATAAAAATTATTAAACCCGCTAAGATCGTCTTTTATACGGCGAGAGACTATGACTACTATATACAGCATTTGTTTGATAACCTTACGGTTAAGGTCGATGGACAGTGTCAAATCGGAAAAAGGAATATGCCGTGGCTAGAAGCTGTCTCCAAGACTGATGGTATCCGTATATTGCGTGTCGGTCATCCTGAACGGAAAGCAATGGATTTTACGGATAAGATCAGTGCATGGATACAATCCTGATGTTAGCGATCCAGCTCCATTGATATGTGGCGCAGAAGTTAGGGGGGATGTGATATTTGTATAAGACTTTGAGAAAAATCCAGTCTTGACTGAAACGGATGAAAAGAGGGAGAAAAATGTTTGAGGAAATGTTCAAAGATGAAGAGAATGCCTCGATGGATCATAGGGTGAGACTCGCCTGTGCGGATGAGAGCGTGTTTTCTGCACTGGCTCGCTATTATTCCCATGTGGAGGAGTGTGAACCTCTATGCGGTATGCCCGTGCGTCTCTTTTATCCGCAAGCGGAACAGGGCCATGAATGTTCTGTCCCCATGGATGCGGTGTCTTGGCGGAAGACCATGTTGCTTTCGGACGTGCAGGCAAAAAGCGTGTCGGTTGAGGTATTAAAAGAGCAGGATGCCATCTGTGTTTACTGCACGGATTCTGAGAAAAACTTTGCCGCTTGTGCAGAGCAGTTGGTTGCGTTGCAGGAGGATAGAGGCAACGGATATGCCGAACCTGCCGTCCTTTGCTTTGCAGATGCCGATTCTGCGAAGGCGTATCTTTGCGGATCTGGCTTATGGGTACCAGGTCAATCTCAGGTGGTTGGTGCGACATGGGATGATGTTTTACCGCTTGTTGCATCGACCAAAGGGAATCTGCGATGGATCTCAGGGGAAACGCTCCCGTGGGGGGATATGCCGGCGCGGAACAGCGCAGCGCGGAGCGTACAGCTGATCTTCAGAGGCTCAGGAGAGCTGTCCATGTTCGATGTGATGGAAAAATCGGAAGCCATCGCCGGTTGTTTTGCAGATGGGGTCAATGTTCTATGGCAGATTGAGGTGCATGATAAGAACGAAATCCTTGTTTTTGTCGCACAGCCCATGCCCTAAAAATACAGTACCCAAAGGATAGTGAATTGAGCCGGTTCTATTTGTATGCAGGGAATCAAATTGGTGAGGAGAGAGCGAACATGCGAGTCTACGAGAGTGCGCGCGAGCTTAGAATTGCGTGCAAGCATGATGATATACTGCCGTCATTGCGGGAATACGATCCTCATCGGGAGACCCGTGAGATCGAATGCGGCATTCCTGTAAAGCGGTTCTGTCGAGGGACAGAAAAAGCCGATTTGACACATACCGAAGATGATGTTCGGGTCTGGCGAATCCTCTTGACGGCGGATGTATCCGTGGCAGAGATCCCTGTCGAAATGCTCAAGAAGCAGGATATGGTGCTTGTCTATCGGACAAACAGCGAGGAGCAACTGGCCGAATGCGTGCGACCACTCTTTTCTCTGCAGAAGAGGGAGCCGGGTGAGACCGTATGTCATCCTGCAGTCTTTTGTTTTGCCGATGTAGATGCAGCAAAAGAGTTTATTCGCTTCATTGGCTGGCAGATGCTCACGGATTCTCAAATTATTGACATTGACTGCGAGGATGTGATCAAGGCATTCGCATCACAGCAAGGGCATATTCTCTGCATATCCAAGAAAATGCTCATTCCGCAGGAAGACCTATCCGCAAAAGATGCAGAAGTACAGGGAGCTTTATTGATCTTTCGAGGGGATGAGCAGCTTTCAATGTTTGAAGTATGTGGACAAGCGGAG
>NZ_CP016201.1:2713911-2720247 GCF_001683335.1 Selenomonas sp. oral taxon 126 | reverse complement strand
GTTCTTTTCACGAAAGTGCAGACATTATATGGATGATCATAGAGTGTCATGAGCAGAGCGTGACTGCACTTCTTGCAACGAGACTGATCGATCAAGGTTTTCGCTCGCGCGACGAATTATGATCAAACCGATGGGCATAGAGAGGTGCAGCATTCAAAGACTTGTGCGCGGAAAAGGCGTGCGATCAATCGAATGGATGGGGGGAAGAAATGTCATCCTACAAGGAAATTTGGGATCTACGGATTACCTGTGCGGATGAACGGTTGTTTCCTCCTTTAGAGCGTAATTATTCCTGCGCTACGGAGTGTGCCCGCTTCTTTGGTATGCCTGTGCGGCAATTTTATAAAGAACGTGAAAGATACGAAGGAGATGATGAGCCGTACGTGATATGGAAGGGGACCACAGATAGAGAAAGCTCCGAGGACGATGAGCTGTATAACTTGGAAGAGGATGAAGTATGGCTATGGCGCGTCTTGTTGATCTCGGATTCCCACATCGCAGCGATACCGTCGGAGATGTTCGAACAGCAGGATATGCTTCTCATATACCGTACAGCTTCCGAGGGGGAATTTATCGAATCCGTGCAGCCCTTACTGGCGCGGCAAACAGATGAGTTCTATCGACATTTGAATAATCCCGATATTTTTTGCTTCGCAGATGCGGATTGTGCAAAGGACTTTATGCACTGGTTTGGACTGTGGTGGGGCAAAAGCTGTTATGAGGATATGGGGGACTTGGACTATTCGCATGTCAGTAAAACGCTGGCATCGCGTGATGGGAAGATTCAATGTATCTCGCAGGCAGGAAATTTGCCTGTGCTAGATGAGACAATAGAGGGCGTGCTGATCTCTTTTAGTGTGGACGAAGAACGTTCTCTCATCCCAGATGAAATGCTGGATTGGTGGGATGTGTCAGAGCAGGAGGATGCTCTTTTCGATTATATTAGCGAAAAAGTGCAGGAGATTATCCCTTGTTTCCCTGCAGCACGATTTATATGGACAGTGAGAGCGGGTAAGAAGTGTGAGGAGGTCGTGTTTATTGCCAGAGCGTTGATTTCCACATCCGGCATGAAAATTTAGCGAATCATTGATAAAAGAGGTGATATGAATGAGCGTCCTACTGAACCGTAAATGCTGTGCTACTTGTGAACATTGGATGGGCAAGAGAGAATCCGGCAAGTCTGTTCGTTGTGAAAATGACCGAGTTTTGGGTGTGTGCATCAATAAGAAGAGTTCGTTCAAGGGCAAAGAAACCAAGGCGGGGTACCACTGCGCCAATAAATATGAGCAGTGGACTGGATATAAGAAATAGAAGGATTGCCGAATATTTAGATTTCCGTGTCCGGTTTTTGTCGGTAGGGTGTGCAAAATCTCGACCAAGGGGGTGCAAATGCACCCCTTTTCACTATGTCGAGAAGCCGCATAAATCAAGGCTTTTCCGTGCATACTCGCTTAACGATAGGCAGGGGGGTGCAAGGGGGTGCATCGTTAAGAGGGTATAGGGGGTGCATCGTTGGATTGTATCAAAATTAGGGGTAAGACGGAAATCCTCCTGACCATCCTCAGCAGCTTGTCGCAGGAGGAAGCACGATCCATCTCGGAGAACGTCACATGGGGACTCAGGGAAAAGTTTGCCGACGGCAAGTTCTCCGTCGGCTACTCACACTTCCTCGGCTACGATAAGGGCGAGGACGGCAATCTTGCCATCAATGAGGAGCAAGCCAAGATCGTGCGGCTCATCTTCCAGCTTTTCCTTGAAGGTATGACAGCCGGCAGGATCGCAAAGGAACTGACCGCACGGCACATCTTGACGGTCACGGGCAAGGAGAAATGGAACGCCAAGACCATCCGGGGCATCCTCAGCAACGAGAAATACACAGGCTGCGCGAGAATCCAGAAGACCTTCACGCCGGACTTCCTCACCAAGAAAGCCGTCAAGAACTGCGGACAAGTGCCAAGCTACTTTGTGGAACAGAGCCATCCTGCCATCATCGACCCTGCCGTGTTCGAGATGGTACAGCGTGATACGGCAGTGCGTGGCGCAGGATTCGCGACCGTCATTTGGCAGGGCATCCGCTCTGCGAGCAATGCAAAGAGCAGGGTAGATACGTTCTCGCGATACTCGTGCATCACATACGTCCACTCTCGGACGGCGGCACACATGAGGAGAGCAACTTGATGTCGCTCTGCGTGTCATGCCATGAGCGGATTCACCAAAGAAAAAAGCTGTCCTAAATGAACAGCTTATTCATCGAATATATCCGCATGAGTTCCGGTTTCGACAAGAGTTAAGGTCAGAATGTCATTTTCCACGAGGTATACGAGCAGCCAATCCGGTTGAATATGGCACTCGCGAAAGCCCGCCCAATTCCCATGGAGTTCGTGGTCGCGGTGCTTGGCATCGAGTTTGCGCCCTTTCCTTAACTCATCGACAACATCATCCAGCAGTTTGAGGTTCAAGCCGCGTTTCTTGGCACGCTTGTAACTTTTCTTATAAGCGGTGGTGAACTTGATGTGATAGGTCATTCTTCCAATGCTCTCTTCAAGTCGTCCATGTTGTCATAGCTAGGGATGTTCGGATCGCGAGAGACTCTTCTTGCTTCTTCCATCGCGGCTAAGGTGCTCTGCTTATAACGGGGCATTTCGATAGAAAATGGGATACCGCCGCGAAGGACACACTGATGCAGAAACATATTAACGGCACCGGACATATCAAGACCAAGCCCGGAAAACAAAGCGCCGGCCTGTTCTTTTATGTCTCGGTCAATTCTGATTTGAGTAGGGACAGTTGACATAATGAGCACGCTCCTTTCTTTTAGAAAAGTATAGCTTGTTTGATTTACTATGTAAAGCAAAAAGAATACTAATGAATAGGGAGGGGGCGGTCAAATCTCTAAAACCGCGCCAATCCTTGACCGGGGAGGGGGCGTACGCACAAAAACGTCGGTTCAAACGGGGTATTAAGGGAAGGGGGCGAGAAGATGGCGCGTGACGGTACAAATCGTGGTGGTAGGCGAGTCCGAGCGGGAGATAAACCCGAAGCACTGGCAGATAAGATCGCGGGCGGGCGAACAGCGCACATCATGGAGTTCCCAATGACGGAATTGGACGGTACAGATCTTGTGGATGCCGCCGACCTCTATGGAGAAGAGATGCCGACCACGAGTGAGTTCCTGTCTGCGCGACAGCGGAACGGAAAGCCGCTCGGTGCGGATGAGATTTTCCGCGAAATATGGTTGTGGCTCAAGGAGCGCGGCTGTGAGCGTCTCGTAAATCCTCGTCTCATCGAAAGCTATGCGCAGGCATTTGCCCGCTTCATCCAGTGTGAGGAAGCAATGAGTCAATTGCCGCAACCACTTAAACGTTCGTTCCCTTGTGAGAAATTTGTCAACTGTTCTTGACAATATCAAACCGTCATGCGGTATCTAACTGATTAACAACTCAAACTTCGCACATCAAAAACAATCGTCAAGGCTTGAAAACCATAGCTTTGCGGCTGGAAAAACATCCTCGTCATGCACATTTTCGCAGCTTTTGTGACAGTAGCGACGGCAGCTCGGACAGGAAAAGCTCCAGCTGCTCCTGTATCTTCCCCTCATCACACATCGGATGTTCTTGTAGGCGTTTGCGGTGCGAAGGAGTCGGCCGACATGGTAACGGCTGAGAAAAGATTGCATTTTCTCGGAAAGCTGTTTCTCAGACTGGTTGGTTTGTGCTATACTGTTCATGGCATGAGCCTCCATTGGATGTTTTTCTTGGTAGTTAAATTATACCAAATGGATGTCGCTCATGCTATTTTATTGTGTAGAAAGACTGATTTTTCAAGGCTTGCAGCGGATTATTTTTCTGCGAAGTTTGAGTAATACAGACAAACAGGAAGGAAGACAAACTAATGTTCAACAAAGAATTAGACAACTTCTTCTCGACAAAAGAAGGAACATGGGATAAAATGATAGCGTTCAGCCCAAAGGATATTGCTACCATGCTGAACCTCCCACTCTCTACCATTGCACAATACCTTCGCGAAGGTAAAATCAAAACCTACAAGATCGGTCGTCATTACCGTGTTATGCGTAAAGACCTCTACCGCTTCATTGAGAACAATGAGTGCATCAACGTGATTTAGGCACCAATAAGCACCGGATAACCACGAAACCATTGAAATTAAACACATCAAGAAAACCTCGATGCGATATTTTACAGAGGAATAAGCACTTTTTACATAAACAATCCCGAAGGATGATCTCAAGTCCTTCGGGATTTTATATGCTGTTACAGTGCCAGAATCTGCTCACGCAGTCCCGCAAGCTGTTCGGCAGAGGGGACGTAGAGCATGCGCACCTTGTCCATGACAATCTCGCAGCCGCCCGCCTTGAGCTCGTCCTCGATCTGCTGGATGCTCTGCCCTCCCCAGCCGTAGGAGCCGAACGCGAACGCCTTGCGTCCCTTCGGAGAGAGTCCCTTCATATAGCAGAGGAAGCCCGCAATGGTGGGGAGCATCTGGTTGTTGAGCGTCGGCGAGCCGACAGCGAGGTACTTGCTCGTAAGGACATCCGTCATGATGTCGGCGTGCGTGTTCTTCTGAATGTCGTAGTAGCCGACGGAGAAGCCCTTGTCGATGAATGCCTCGGCGATGGTATGCGCCATCTTCTCTGTGGAGTGCCACATGCTGTCGTAGACGACGACAGCGCGATCCTCGGTCTCACCGAGCGACCACTTGTTGTAGAGGTCGATGATCTCGGGGATGTGGGAACGCCAAATGATGCCGTGTCCCGTGGCAATCATCTCAATGTCAAGTTTGTGAACCGCCTTGAGTGCCGTCTGCGCCTGCTTGGCATAGAGGAAGAGAATGTTCGCGTAGTACTTTTTCGCCTCATCGATGACAATCGAGAGATCGTTGTCGTCGTCGTAGCGCTTGCCCGAGGCGTAGTGCTGACCGAATGCGTCATTCGAGAAGAGGATCTTCTCCTCGGGGCAGTACGTCACCATGCTGTCCGGCCAGTGGAGCATCGGGGTCGGAACGAACACGAGCGTGCGCTTGCCGATGGAGAGTGTGTCGCCCGCCTTGACCGTCTCATAGGGAAGCTCCCCATAGTAGGCGCGCAGTCCCTTCAGACCGTTCGGCGCACTCGTGACGACCTTTGCATTCGGTGCGAGCGAAGAGATGAGCGGTACACCGTACGAGTGATCGGGCTCAACGTGATTCGAGATGATGTAGTCGATCTGCGAGGGATCGATGACAGAGGAAATGCGTGAGAGCATCTCTTCCTCAAAGCCATGCTTGACGGTGTCGATCAGCGTGATCTTGTCGTCGATGATGAGATAGGCGTTGTAGGTCGAGCCACGCTGCGTGTCGTAGCCGTGAAAGCTGCGCATGGACCAGTCGATCGCTCCGACCCAGTAGATGTCATCCCGAATTTTGATGGCGTTCATGAATGGCTCCTTTCGACGATAGGATCATTTATATGACTTATAGATTCTTCCTATAAATAAGAACTATATTTATAGAAGTATTCTAGCCTAATTCCAAATCTTTTGCAACAGGAATTTCGGCGTATTTTTCATGGCAGAACGGGCGGAACATGGGGGCGCTATGATAAATGTTGTGGAGACACATTATGTGTCCCGCAGCATTTATTTTTTTGTGCGAAAAGAGGTGCACTAGTCAACAAAAACTGGACACAAAAACCTAAAAATTAGTCATTAGAATTGAGATACTGTACATATTCATCGAAGATGTGATACACAGAACATCCATGACCTCCATTCAAAGGACACGTATCAAGGAGCCGCACCTTCGTGCTTTGGCGCGAACCGCTCCCGATACTGCTTCGGCGTAAGGTATCCAAGGGCATATGCAGGGCGCTCCTCGTTGAAGAAGCGGATGTAGTCGGATACCTGAGCGGGGACATTCTCCGGCGAAGTAATATGGAAATCTGTAAAGAGTTCGGCCTTGATCCAACCATTAATCGCCTCCATCGCGGCATTGTCTGTCGGTGCGCCGGCTCTGGACATTGACCTGACAATGTTGTACATGGGCAGGAGCTCGTTGTAGCTCTTGGATGCGTAAACAGAGCCTTAATCGGTTCGGGTGGATGTTCCACGCTTTTCTTCCAGTTGTAGAAGCTGCTGCGTGGGATTCCGATCTTTGTACAGAGCAGCCGGATGGGGAACTGTCCGGAAAGCTCCATGACTACTTGGTATTCTTCCTGCCGATAGGAATGAACGTCTTTTCCGCACCAACTCCTTCCACCAGATAACCTTTTTTTAAGCGTGCCTCTGTGATCCTTGCCATAACGAGGGCATCGATGAGTTCTTCTTTCGTCATGGACTGGAG
>NZ_CP016201.1:2700037-2713537 GCF_001683335.1 Selenomonas sp. oral taxon 126 | reverse complement strand
CGTCCAGGCCGGTGGGAACCGGTATGGATTTGGTCTTGGCAAGACCCAAGCAGCTGCGCACACCCCTTTTCGGCGGGAGCTGGTTGGCATCCCGGTAGTGGCGCATGTAATCCCGTGCGGTCTGCTCGCTGATCCCGTATTCTTCTGCTGCTTCATATCTCGTGAGCTCGCCGTCGTAGATCCGACGGCCTATGTCCAAACGTTGCTCCTTGGTGTACTTCACGTGGCAACCTCCTGTCTGCATCGGGAGATAGGCTGTCCGCTGCCTGTCATCCTGTGTACAGGATACTGCAAGCAGTGTCCATTTTCTACCCCCTCTGTGTCTAGTTTTAGTTTACCACTTCAATATGGTCTTCGATGCGCCTTTGTGGTATAATCAGAACAAGGAGGCGATAAAATGATTCCGTATGAAGTCATTGAAGCCAAGGAGATTCTGCATGAAGGGATTGCAGAGCTTCTGGCAGATGTCAGCCGCATCAAGGATCGCATGGGGCTTGCCCCGCAGGACACCGAGCATCCGGTATCGGTTTTCCAAAGGGATCTTCGCATGACCTTGCACAGCATTCTCGGCGACCGCTATAACACACGGGAAGATATAGAGACTCTAAAGCAGAAGTTTGAACGTGCCCGTGCCTATGTTCGGGGGTTGGAGGTCGAAGATGCCGGACAACTACAGCGAGCAGGAGCTTGACGAGCAAAAAGAAAAAATCAAAGCGGACTTACTGTTCGCTGTAACACCGGAAAAAAGCCCGCAAGCGTATCTCCTTGCGGGGCAGCCGGGTGCCGGCAAGACAAAGCTGGCAGATATATTTGCTCGGATGCACAGCGGCAACATCGTCTTTATTTCGAGTGACGACTACCGAAAGTATCATCCCCGCTATATGGAACTGCAGCAGGAGTACGGCGATGATGCTGTACTCCACACACAGAAATTCGCGGGCAAGATGACGGAGGCACTCATTGATGATTTGAGCAAATCCGGCTATCATCTCATCATTGAGGGCACGTTGCGGACAACGGAGGTGCCGCTGCGGACACGCAATCTTCTCACGGGCAGGGGCTATGAAGTGTCGCTCAATCTGATTCTCGTACGTCCCGAGGAGTCGTATCTGGGCACGCTGAAACGCTATGAGCTGATGAAAGAGGCAGGACTTACACCGCGTATGACGCCGAAGGAGCATCATGACCTCGTGGCACGTTCCATCGTCGATCATTTGCATACGCTCTATGAGCAGGATGCGTTTCCGGAGATTCGCGTCTACAATCGGGCTGGCGAATGCCTCTATGATCGGGAGAAAACGCCATTTCGCGATCCTTCCGAACTCTTTCGCGAAGAGTTCTCGCGTGATCTTACACATCATGAGCGCGAACGTATTGTACGCGACTGTGCACCATACGTCAGTCGCGCTCGGGTGGAGGAAACGCTGCACGCATACGAACAGTTCTTTCCCAAGGAGGAGCGCAGACGAGGCGCGCGATAGGAGGACTGAAGAATGAGAGGGATTTCTTTGTATCGGAATATCTTGTGCATGACCGCTGTGGTCATGGCTCTCTTTATGGGCACAGCCCTTGCTGCGCCGCGTGCAATGACGGTTGACGATGCTGTCATCGCCGGCATTACTCCCGGCAATGATCTCAGCTATGTGCGGAGCATCTACGGTGAGCCGGACGGCGAAAAGACCAAAAGAACAGGCAACTATCCGACTCATTTGGTCGATTACTATGGAGAGGGATTTGTCATCACCTACGACATTTTTGGCGGTGCGCAGAATCCGTTGATCCAGTCGATCGAGACTACGAACGCAGCACTCGTTATGCCCTCCGGCATCCATGTCGGCATGAAGATTGCGGAGGTGCAGCAGATTTTCAGCGATATTCAAGAGCCTTTTCGTCGGGACGAAAAGAACAATCAGTATACTTCACCGAGGTTCTATGTGGAGGTCTCCGACGAAAAAAAGGGCATACGGACAGTTGTTTTTGACGTTGATAAAAAAGGCGTGATTCAAAAAATATTCATATACGATCAATACGGCATCGACTAAATAGCTTGTTGTTCCAAGCGAAAACCGGCTGCGGGAAAATCTCCCGCAAGCCGGTTTCTTTTTGCTTAGTTCTTCTGTTTGATTTCCGGTGCCCATTGCTGCTCTTGTGCTTCGATCTGTGCTGCGATCTCATCATCATCCGGAATCTCGTCTTCTGCATAGGTGTTCGGAGCGGCGAAGTCATGTCCGAACATCGCTACCGCCTGATCCTGTGTGATAATCTCGCCGCCGATAAATTCCGGACGATCGGGATTTACATGAATTGCATTGCTATTTACCTGCATAGAAAGTCCTCCTTCTCTGCCTATCCTATCTGTCAAAATTATACATGATGTCCGGTGGTAAATCCATGCACTTAGAAAAATGTGCAGTTTTTTCATTCTGCATGACTTTACAATATAGGAGGGATGAATGACAGGAGGCAAGCACATGGTAACGGCAAACACGCTCATTGATGAGAGAGAACGCTTCTTGAGCGAATTGCGGAACAACAAGAACCGCTTTCGTGACTTTCTTGGCGCAATGGCTGCGCACTACAGGCAGCCGATCGGACGGCAGATCGCGCTCTTTTTCCATGCGCCCGCTGCGGGGCGCGCCTATGCGGATGAAGCATTGTGGCAGCGTCTGGGAGCGCGTCTGCAAAGCGGCGCAGAGGGCGTTCCCGTACTGAGTGAAGACGACAATCGCGTTACCTATGTTTATGACCTGAGCGAGACGCAGGAGGCGGAACGTCCGCAGCTGAGACGCCTTGTTTGGGAATTTAATGCAGAGAAGGACGGGGATGCGCTGCGAAAGATTTTCGGCGGGGAAACAGAGGACGCGCCGGCAGATGCCGTTGTCGAGGGAATGTCCCGCCTGAAGGGGCAGGGATTTGGAGAACTCGAGGTTCTGGGCGCGACCTATCTGGTGCTGGAACGTCTCGGGATGGATGCAGAGGAACACATGGGGCTGCCTCTCATCCTTGCGCCCTATGAAAATGTAGACGCAGAGCTTCTTTTGAGCAATATCCAAAGAGCTGCAATGTCGGTTCTTGATCCTCTTGCAAAGGAAATTCGTGCGCGTGAACAACGTGATGAAGAAAGGGCGGTAAGCGAATATGAGAGCGTTTTCGGAGAAAGAGATGGTGCTTCTGGCGGAGCATCTGAAGAAGGAGCGGAGTCTACGCGAGATCGCGGAGCGGGAGAACGCGGAGATCTTCAACCTGATGGAGCAGTACGCGGAGATGACCTATCTGTATCAGGTCGAGGAGCTGTCCCCGGAGGCAGAGGCGCAGTTCGAGCAGCTGAATCAGGTGATGATCGAGGAGGAGACGCAGCGGACGATCCGACAAGCGCAGATGGAGGAAGCAGCGCAGATGGACGAGAAGCCCCGCATAGCGGGACGGTGGGCACAGATTCGGCGGGCATATCTCCAATCGTACCATCCGGAGGAGTGGCTGCGGATGCTGAGGACAGGCGAAGCGACGCCGCATCTGCAGCAGATACAGCAGATACAGCAGGAGACGGAGGCGCGCTATCGGGCGATGTATCAGAGGGAGGAAGAACGGCAGATTCTGGGACAGAATCTCAAGGGGCTGGAGGAGATTCAGCGCAGCCGGATGATCGAAGCGCAGATTACGGAGGTCTTGACGGCAGACCTCGCCCATTAGACGAGGCACGCGATCTTCCGCGTGTCGATCTTTCGACCATTGATTATGAAGCGGATATGCGCACGACGAGCGGCAAGCGGGCAGTTTTTGAGCGGAACCTTGCCGCTATTCTGGTACTCAAACAGATCGAACGCGATGGACGTTCCGCGACCTCGGAGGAGCAGCGGCTTCTGCAATCATATAGCGGCTTTGGCGGGCTTTCGGAGGCGTTTGACCCTGCCAATAAAGCATGGGCAAAGGAATACGATGCACTCCAAAAGTATTTGACGAATGAAGAGTACCGATCGGCGCGCGGCAGTATTCTTGACGCATACTATACGCCGCCGGAAATCGCCGAAGCCATCTACGAAGGGCTGCAGCACCTCGGCTTTGCACAGGGGAATATCCTTGATGAAGCCGTTGCGTGATTGATACAAGGATTTCTGCCCGTTTTCGTTACGGGGGTTCAAAAAGCATAGCAGTAATGGCTTTCTGCTTCCGAGGAGTGTGCAGAAGGCTTATTTTTTGTTTGTCGATAGCGGCAATCACTTCTCGCTAAGTGGGGTGGGAGGGTGGTCTGTTCGGGATTTCACACGCGCATAACGAAAAGTCCTATCCCATAACGATTTGTTAGATGTATCGTTACGAGGGTGTGCAATAGCGATAAACGATATGAAACGACAATAAAGGAATCGCTGATAAAATGAAGTCCGCCGTATTGATGCAGATTTTTGCCCTGTCGGCAATGCGAGGACGAAAAGGATGTGCCAAGACGGTGGTGCTGAATTTATCAGTGCCTCCTTAAAAATCCCCCCAGATAAAGCGAAAATCAGCTTAATCTGAGGGAGGATGAATACAACTAAATTTGCTCGTATGAATTTTTCTTGTTCGCGCCCTTTTGTGCTGCAACCATTTGTATGAGTATGGTATTGATGCGCTTCTTAATGGAGGTGATCAGCTCCTCTTTTTGGTCGGGCGGCATATAGGATTTTTTGACCGTTTCAAGCTGATTACGCAGCTTGCGGAGCTCTGCATCGAGAGGATTGTTTTTCTTCCGAGACTCGGTTTCCTCGTCTCCCTGCACATTTTTCCCTGCGAGTTCCTGTTTGGTCCTCGCGCGCGTCCAGCGCCCGTCCGGCAGCTGGTACTGGAATGCCGGATCACGGTCGGCAATCATATTTCTGAGGAATTTAACTTCATCGGCGCCTTCAGAGAGTGCCTCGTCAATTTCCGATGCCGTATAACGGATTGTCGATGTATCGTTGCCGCGGATACTGCGCTGCAGTTGCGCGTAAGTATTCTCTTGACCTTTTTCGTTTAGGGCGGCACGCCAGAGATCACCGGTTTCGTGGTAAACGCCGGATTTTAACGCATCATCGATTGTAAAAAATTTCCCTCTTGTGAGCCGGGATAAAGATTCACGATAAGCATTTGCCGTGTCATTGAGTCCTGCATCTTTCAGTGCGGATAGAATTTCTCCGTGACTGTTATATGCCCCCTGCGCTACTTTTACCCAAATATCCTCTGCTTCGCGGTGGCGCGCCATGAAGTCAAGCTGTTTGACGCCGATATTGGCGAGTGAGCCGTTGTACGCATAGCGCATGGATGCCGCATACTTTGTTCCCGGAGAGTCAAAATCCGGCGCAACGAATACCCCCGCACGGCTTTGTAATTCACTTGCATAGGATTTTGCCCGTGCGTATTCTTCACTCGTGTATTGTCCGCGGGCAATGCGTTTACCGGCTTCTTTATCTGCGGCTTCTATATTGGCGATCGCACCCATCGCGGCAAACATGCGGTTATACCGTCGAAACTCCTCCGCACCGCCCGTGCGAATTTTATTTGCGAGGTTACGGTATTTTTCAAAGCGCTCATTTGACTCCGCGTGCAGAGGTGTAAAGAAATCAAGATGTTTTTGTGTGTCATGTTCGTCATAGAGATTTAGTCCGAGGAGAAAGTCGCCCTTGAGGTCGGCTTCGAGATCGGCGGGGTCGATCTGCTCGAACATATCATTGAAGTCTTTCTGAGCCTTCTCCGTCACTTCTTTTTGGCGCGCACGGTATTTTTCTTCAAATTCTTTGTCCATACCGGTGGTGACCGTTCCGTCAAATCGTTTGAAGTTGCTCAGAATCCAACGAATCCTGTCTGCCGGATCCATGTTTTCGAGGCGTTCGCGTACACTCAAGTCCACTGTATAGGCAGGAGATTCCTGCGTCTGTGTTGGTTGCTGCGCTGTCGACATCTTTTGATGAGCGGAAGATGCGTGCCGGGCATCTACGCCCGGAACAGTGGTAACGCTCGTATGTCCAACCTTGATCGACATTGTGTCACACTCCTTTGCTGACCATTTCCTCTAGACACCTTTACTTATGAAACGATAAAACTATCATATTATATATATCGAAATATCTGCTGAAGAAATAAGGTATATACTATAGTCGCATTATGTAAATTTAATTTTTATTAAGGCTTGTTCGTATGATTATAATTATATGGACTGCCTATTTTTGTGAAGTAGGGGTTAATGAATCCTATGCGTAGTCGGTTAGCAAAGCTAATAAGTATATTTTATATTCTTTAAATCTATTTTGTTGGTTTCGGTCGCTTTTAATGATTGTATCTCCTTAATTACTTTTGGGAGTTCTCTAGATCACTCAAAATCCACAACAACTCAAAAAGATCACAATTTAGATACCCATGAATAGTGCTTATGAGATTAGGATTGATACGCTCTTCCTTAACAAGAACTCTAATTCCTTGCTGACATCTTTCAGTAACTTCAGGGAAATTACACTTCAGAGTAAGACATTTTTGAAAAAGTCCGTAAGAAGTATATGGTAAATTACGGGCTAAGCTTGCACGAGCCCAATTCAATATCAATATCATCGATAATGGAACATATTCTTCTGAGTCACTTATAAAACCTATTCCGATATATAATCTTGAGAAGTATAGGAAGTCTAAGGAAAGGATGAAAATCGCCTCTACGATTTCAAAACTAACTCGAGTGTATCCGGTCCTGTAATTACAACACTGGACGGAATTGCAACTATTAGTTCTCTTCTGCTGCAGTCCTATGGACGGGATAAAGCCTTTTCTGGAACGAAATTTATACACTCATATGACGTAAACAAAGTGTATTTCTTTTTCCTCACATATAATCCAGACGCAACCAAACCGGAGGATAAACTCGTATTGCAAGTAAATCCGAGTACATTCTGCGAATTTGAGGAATTCCTGAATCTAAAAGATTAAGGCACAACCACTAGGTGTTCTCACCATAGGGTCGTTACATTATTTGTGTGACGATCCTGTTTTTATTCAAAAATCCCCCCTAGATAAAGAAAAATCAACTCAATCTGGAGGGATATGAATTCAACTAAATTTGCTCGTATGAATTTTTCTTGTTCGCGCCCTTTTGTGCTGCAACCATTTGTATGAGTATGGTATTGATGCGCTTCTTAATGGAGGTGATCAGCGCCTCTTTTTGGTCGGGCGGCATATAGGATTTTTTGACCGTTTCAAGCTGATTACGCAGATTGCGGAGCTCTGCATCGAGAGGATTGTTTTTCTTCCGAGACTCGGTTTCCTCGTCTCCCTGCACATTTTTCCCTGCGAGTTCTTGCTTCGTCTTCGCTCTCGCCCAGCGACCGTTCGGGAGCTGATAAAAGTATGCCGGTTCGCGCTGACTGGCAAGCGTCTTGATGAAATTAACTTCATCCACACCTTCTGCAAGTGCCGCATTGATCTCTCTTGACGCGTACTGGATCGACGTTCCATCATCACCACGCATCGAGCGCTGCAGTGGCGTATAAGTATCGTCTTTTCCTCTTTCGTTTAATGCATACCACCAGAGAGCTCCGGTGCCATGCGAGAAGGGAAGTTCCATGACACGCGCTAAGGAATCGGTTCCTACTTGATCGCGCATGAATTCGCGATAAGCATTTGCTGTATCATCGAATCCCGCATCTTTTAGCGCAGATAGGATCTCTCCGCGATTTTGATAAGTACCCTGCGCTACTTTTACCCAAATATCGTCCGCTTCGCGGTGGCGTGCCATGAAATCGAGTTGTTTAACGCCGATGTTGGCGAGCGAGCCATTATATTCGTAGCGTATCCCATTTGCATGTGCTACACCCGGGGAATCAAGATCTGCTGTGACAAATACGCCAGCGCGGTTTTGCAGTTCACTCGCGTAAGATGTTGCCCGTATGTACTCTTCACGGGTCGTGTGTCCGCGAGAAATACGTTTATTCAGTTCGGCATCTGCATACTCCTTATTGGAGATTGCAGCCATAGCAGCAAACATAAGATTATACTTCCGAAATTCTGTCTCGCCTCCACGTTGTATCTTAGTAGCGACATTACGGTACTTTTCGAATTTTGTATCTGCCTCTGTATAGAGTGGGGTAAAGAAATCAAGTCTTTTTTGGACGCGACGTTCAGTATAGAGATCCATTCCTAGAATTTCATCGCCAGTTAAGTATTCTTCGAGGGAATGTGGAGCAGGCGCCACAAACACAGCCGTGTTTTCTTTTTGCATCTTTTCTCTGGTTATATCTTGTGCAGCGTGCCATTGTTTCAGAAATTCGTCTCGCGATTCAACGGTGATTTCCCCGTCAAATTGCTTGAAATTACTTAGCAGCCATTGGAGTCTTTCCCTGCCGTCCATCTTCTCCAACCGCGCGTGAGTGCTCAAATCGATGGCATAGGCGGGAGATGCTTGCTGCTGAGTAGTTTGCTGTGAGGCTGTCGTCTTTTTATTATTGGGAGATGCTTGCTGTTGAGCTTCCACGCCAGCGACAGCAGTAACTCTCATATATCCAACCTTCATCGACATTGTGTCACACTCCTTTGCTGACAGATATCATAAGGCTTCTTAAATAAAATATCGAATTTACATTAAAAAAAATAAGTCGCTAATTTTGATGCTTTAGATAATTATTCCCTTTTTGATTTAGCTTACTCCATTTAAGAATCCATACCTCCCCATTTCTAGACCTTTCGTAAAGGTAATGACATTTGCGCCTCCACCGGAGTAATTGAGTGGGTATATGCATTATATTCTCCAGTATGATGATCTGTCCTTCGTTTTGATGGTTGATGAAATATTTAAAAAGTCCAGCACGCATACTTTCAGGAGCCGCATCTTCAACGCCTTGGTCTAAGCCGAGAAGTGGGGTATCGATGATCAAAAACCCAGGATCGTACTTTGCATGGTATGCGAGATAACGGCGGAATACCAGGGCAGTAACGCTATTGATAAAAGAGCAGTATCCTTGTCCTTGATAACCGGATTTTTTGTGCCCGTCAATTTCGATATCAAAATCGGGTAGATTAAAGCGCGTCGTAGTAGCGTTATAGCCGCATTCTTCGAGGATTTCCTTGTAATAGATATCTATTTGTTTTTGGAATTCTGCACCGAAGTATTCTTTCGGTCGATATTTTAGGAATCGCTGATAAAATGAAGTTCGTCGGATTGGTGCAGATTTTGCCCTGTCGGCAATGAGAGGGCGAAAAGGATGTGCCAAGACGGTGGTGCTGAATTTATCAGTGCCTCCCTAAGACACAACCGGATCGCATTGTCGTAGCATTGTCGTTGAAGGATTCGCAAGGTGTTGAGATTCTGGTTCCTTTTGCATTAGACAAGCCAAAAGTATGGGAACAGGCAAATATCATCACGGCGATCTATGGAAAAGACGACCGTCATGGTCGCCCTCGTTATAGCTGGTATAAAGACAACATTAAAGATGGTTTTCTTCTTTATGCAAACAGAGAAAAAGCTGCTCAGTTTCTCTTATCCGCCGGGGTCCAATTCCCCATGGAAGAGCAAACGAACAGCTTCCTTACCTATAATATAAAGGACGAAAAGGATCTTGTCAAGTTCAAACAGGAAAAAGAGGAGGAGAAGAACGTGGATGATTCTATCAAAGTACCCGCAGATGCAGAAAAAACGGATGCCGACGTATACCATCAGGAGATTTCGGACAGCCTGACCGTGGCAGAGGAGTCTCTTGAGGACAATGCCGCAAAAGAGCTGCGCAGCATCGCCGACGACCTTCACACAAGCATGAAGAATGTGGAGGAGGCAGAGCAGACCTGCGGCGCGGATCAGGAGACATGGGACGGCTACGCGCCGCGCCATGAGAATATCATCCGGTCGATCGAGAAGGCAGGTGATGCGAAGAGCGAGGGCAAATCCGACGAGGAGTGCAGCAAGGCGATTCACGAGGCGCAGGAATCCATGCGCGAGGGGACAGCCTATATGCAGGAGCGCTGCGAGCTTATCTTGCAGCGGGAGAAGGAATATCAGGAGCAGATCGAAGGGCTTCGCCGGCGGATTGAGGAGCTGGAGCGTGAGCGTGAACTAAAAGCGCAGTCCCCGGAGGAGCTTGCCCGCTGCCTTGCCGTCTCTACGGAGTTCCTCGCTGCGATCGATGCGATGCGCAAGGAGGCAAAGAGCCAGCCGCGCATCGTTGCCTCCGAGATGTTTGCAGCCTCCCGTGAAGTGGTGAAAGACGCCTACTACTCCGTGAAACTTGCGCCGACCAAGATTAAAAGCTATTTGACGAACAAGGCACACAAGGCGATTGACGGTGTGCTTCACAGCGTTGCGGGCGTATTCGACAAAGGGATTGCCGCCCTTGAACAGCGACGTGCCGGAATCCTCGAAAAATCGCATGAGATTCAATCGGCAACGGAGTTTTATCGCGATGCGATGAAACAGGCAGCGGAGGATGGAAAAGAGCAGGGCACAATGGAAATGGAGCGCCATGTTGCAAAGCGCATGGCGCAGGTTGGGTTCGGTGCTTATGCGATCGAGAAAACCCTGTTTGCCGAATCGCCGCACCGTAAGGAGATGGAAAAAGGTGAGGCGAGGAATATCGCAAAGGATTCTGTCCGGGAAAGGGAGGAGCAGCACGAGGAAAAATCGCGGTGACGTTATCGTCCCCGTGAGGATTCCTCCGCAATCTCGTCCTTCTCGAACGCCGACATCAGCGTCCAGTTTTCATCCATGCGGTCATCACGATCCTTTGCGATCAGCTGCGTTGTGGGGGGGCTGCGCAGATAACCGGCAATCGCACGGGCGTCATCCATCGGAGAGCCGCCGCTCCGACCGCCCTTCGCGTTGGATTTATAACGCGCGCTGCCGCCTCTCTTATCGCGTTCCGCGTCAACAGCGCTCACGCGCGCATCGTCTGCATCGTAGTTTTGCTGCAGGGCTTCCAGCTCTGCGACTATTTTTTTTACGTTCATGACAGCCGACCAATTCTTACGCATGATGCCGACGGCGATCTGCTGAATCTTTCTCTCTGCTTCGGGGGTATCACGGCACGCGTCGATCTCGTCGCGCAGACGCATACATTCTTTGCGCTCATCTGCAAGTTGCCGCGATCTCTCCGAAAGTCCTTTGCGGCGATCAGCGAGTTTCTGCTTTTCACGTTCATACGCAGCTCTTTGTGTTCCGAACAGCTCATGACCGCTCGGTATAGGTTTTGTCACAAAGGCACGCTCGTCATTTGCAAGGGCTTCTCTGTCGCGTGCAAGATACTTTTCGTTCTTTGCAAGTTTACGCTCACGTTCGCGCAGTCGTTTTATACCGCCGCGCTCATAAATGTTCTCGGCAATCTGTATGATGCGCTCGTAAGAGAGAACTTCTTTTTTCGCAGCGACAAGCTCCGATGCTTTGCGTCGCACCTGATTGTCTGCGTGCTGCTCCGCCGCCAGCACAAACTCAGCTCCGGGGAGCGCATCAAACTTTCGCAGATGTTCGGCTTCTCCGAACGATTGACTGTTGCCCATGCCTTGAAAGAAGAATACTATCGTATCTTTGACAGCTGCGATCGGAAGATGTTTAAGGAGCGGCTGCGGAACTTTAAGGAACACGTTCTCGCCTCCAATATTGCCCCGTTCGCCAGAGTCCTAAAGACCACGGAGCAGTGGAAAGAGGAAAATTGGAACGGTATCCGAACGGGTTACAACAACGGCTTCACCGAGGGGGGCAACAACACGATCAAAGTTCTAAAACGTCTATGCTACGGTTTTCGTAACTTTGAGAACTTCCGTCGGCGCATCATGTATATTATCAACAATGAGGAGAGGAAAAGCCGCCGAACAAAATTTTCCTAAAAATCCCCACTGTTTTTCTCCACAACTATTGACAAAGAGCCAACATGGGCGTTTTCTTGACAGATGATTTTGCATACGATATAATATTCATAACGAAAGCTGCGTTAAAATAGGAGAAAATGACTAGAAAAGGAAGGACTTTCATGCTAGAAAAAATTCTGGTCTTTGACACCGAGACAACGGGTTTTCGCAGTGACGATGAAGTATTGACGCTCGCCGTGGTGAATGGTAGCGGTGCAACACTTGTGGATGGGATGTATGCGCCCGTGCGCAAGAGTGCATGGCCGGACGCAGAGAAGATCAATCGTATCTCTCCCTCGATGGTGGCGAAGTGTCCGCCGATTCGCGCGCAGCGAGAAGAACTAGAGCGCCTGTTCAACGATCCGGAGACACTGCTTGTCGGCTACAATATTGAGTTCGATATCCGACTTTTGGCGCAGTCGGGCATCCGCGTTACGAATCCGAACCGTCACGATGTCATGCTTGCCTTCTCGGAGCTGCGCAAGGTGCCGGACGCACGGCGCGGCGGCTATCGTTGGTGGAAGCTGACGGAGTGCGCGGACTACTACCGCTATGACTGGGGCACAAGTCAGGCACATGGGGCGCTTGCAGATACGCTTGCAACGCTTTACTGCTACCGGAAGATGAAAGAGCCGGTATACGAAGAGCAGAGCCTGTTCTAGTGATACCGGAGCATAGAGAGGAGGGGACGCTATTATGCCAAAGAAGAAAAAGCGATCCTATGGAAATCAGAATCCGACGCCTACCGAGTCGATTCGCGAACGCAAGCAGCGGGAACTCGAGCGGCGACTTGAACGCGTGCGGAAAAAGCGCGCCTCCTATCAGCGTAAAATCATCGGTACAGCGGTCGTTTTCTTTATCCTTCTTATTATTTTGTGTGCTTTGCTGCCTGGTGATGATGCGGGAAATTATGACGACAGGTGGGAGAAGCCGGTGAATTCGCGTCAGGCGCAGATTTTGCAGAGTTTGCAGGATAATTTTAAGTAGGTACTTGCCATTTTTCAAAAACCGCGTATTCTATATAGGAACGCGGTTTTTTATTGGAGGAGTTGTTTGCATGAAATTCCAGGAGGTCATCCTCGCATTGCAGGAGTTCTGGTCGGGGCAGGGTTGTATCCTCGCACAGCCCTATGACGTGGAGAAGGGCGCGGGTACGATGAGCCCGTGGACATTCCTGCGCGTCCTCGGTCCCGAGCCGTGGAATGTCGCCTATGTGGAGCCGTCACGCCGCCCTGCGGACGGACGCTATGGGGACAATCCGAACCGTCTCTATCAGCACCATCAGTTCCAGGTTATCATGAAGCCTTCGCCGGACAACATCCAGGAGCTCTATCTCGAGAGTCTGGCACGCCTCGGCATCCGCGCGGAGGAGCACGATATCCGCTTCGTCGAGGACAACTGGGAGTCTCCGACGCTTGGCGCATGGGGGCTGGGCTGGGAGGTCTGGCTCGACGGCATGGAGATCACGCAGTTCACGTATTTCCAGCAGGTCGGCAGTCATGATGTAAAGCCCGTCTCCGTCGAGATCACCTATGGTCTCGAGCGCCTTGCCATGTATATTCAGGGCGTGGAGAATGTCTATGATATTGCGTGGACGGACGATGTGACCTATGGCGATGTCTTTCATCAGAACGAGTTCGAGCAGTCCACCTATGCGTTCGATCTCTCGGATGAGGCGCT
>NZ_CP016201.1:2671311-2700012 GCF_001683335.1 Selenomonas sp. oral taxon 126 | reverse complement strand
TCTTCGATCTGTTTGACAAATACGAGGCGGAGGCGGTGCGCGTCATCGGCGCAGGTCACGTGCATCCCGCGCATGACTACGTGCTGAAATGCTCGCATACGTTCAATCTGCTCGATGCGCGCGGCGCGATCAGCGTCTCGCAGCGGACGGCGTTCATCGGGCGTGTCCGCAAGCTCGCGCGTCTCTGTGCGGAGGCGTATCTCGCCCAGCGTGAGGCGCTCGGCTATCCGATGCTGAAGAAGGAGGGGAAGGTATGAGTAAGGATCTGCTGCTCGAGATCGGGACGGAGGAAGTTCCGGCACATGTCATGCCCCATCTCCTCACGGATTTGAAACGACTCGCGGGAGATCTCCTCGCGGGACATCGCCTTGCCTATGAGAGTCTGCGTACGATCGGTACGCCGCGCCGCACGGCGCTCCTTGTGACGGGGCTTGCGGAGCGTCAGGAGGATGTGAGCACGGAGACGCGCGGCCCCTCGGTCGCCATTGCCTTTGATGCGGAGGGGAATCCGACGAAGGCGGGCGCGGGTTTTGCACGCGGACAGGGAATCGACCCCGCCGACCTCATTCAGCGGGACGGCTATGTCTACGCCTCCGTGCATGAGAAGGGGACGGAGACGGCGACGCTCCTCGCGGAGCTTCTGCCGGAGCTGATCCGTGCGATTCCCCTGCCGAACAGCATGCGCTGGGGTGATCTGGACTTCCGCTTCATCCGCCCGATTCGTTGGATCGTCGCGCTCTACGGGACGGAGGTTGTGCCCTTTACGCTCGCAAATGTCACGAGCGGAAACACGTCGCGCGGACATCGTACGCTTGCCCCTAAGGAGTTCATAATCGCTTCGCCCGCCGACTATGAGGCGGCGTGTGAGAAGGCGTTCATCATCGTCGATCCAGAGCGCCGCCGCGCCATGATTACGGAGCAGATCACGGAGACGGCAAAGGCATGCGGCGGTACGGCGGAAATCACGCCCGACCTCCTCGAGGAGGTGCTCTACCTCGTCGAGTACCCGACGGCGCTCAGCGGAGCGTTTGAGGAGAAATACCTCGCGCTGCCCGCAGAGACGGTCATCACGCCCATGCGTGACCATCAGCGCTATTTCCCTGTCAAGGCGGCGGACGGCAGCCTCCTGCCCGTCTTCATCACGGTGCGCAACGGCGGCAGGGAGCATCTGGATGTTGTCGCGCACGGCAATGAGCGCGTCCTGCGTGCAAGACTTGCCGATGCACAGTTCTTCTTTGACGAGGATCGCAAGAAGTCCCTCTCAGAGCACCGCGAGAAGCTGAAGACCGTCGTGTTCCAGCAGGGGCTTGGCTCAATGTACGAAAAGACGGAGCGTTTGATGGGGCTTGTCACAGCGATTGTCGAGGAACTTGCACCCGATGCGGCTGCATATGAGGCGATGGAGGCGGATGCGCGCCGTGCGGCGGAGCTGTCAAAGGCGGATCTCGTGACGGGCATGGTGACGGAGTTCACGGAGCTGCAGGGCATTATGGGGCGAGAATACGCACTGCTTGACGGCGAGAAGCCGGAGGTTGCGCGTGCGATTGACGAGCAGTATATGCCGCGCTTTGCGGGGGACGAACTGCCGAAGAGCGATCTCGGCTTCGCACTCAGCGTTGCGGACAAGATCGACAACATTGTCGGTACATTCAGCCAAGGCAGGATTCCGACCGGATCGCAGGATCCCTTTGCCCTGCGCCGTCAGGCGCTCGGGCTTGTGCTCATGCTGATCGAGCACGAGAGCGATCTGCGTCGAGGAGGCATCCGATCTCTATGACCTCGATGTGTCTCTGTGTCAGAAAATGCAGGTCTATGTCGCAGACTTTATCCGTCTGCGCCTCAAGAATGTGCTCACAGAGCGTGGCGTGCGCTACGATGTGCAGGAGGCGGTGCTTGCAGATGTGGACTTCGTCGCGGACGTGCCCGTGCGCGCAGCCTATGTGGAGCGTCTGCTTGCATCGGACGGTGCGGATGCGCTCGTGCAGTCCTTCGTCCGCGTCGGCAATATCGCACGCATGACAGAGACTGGGATTGTCGATCCGGCACTCTTTCAGGCGGCAGAGGAGGGAGCGCTCCACTCCGCTTATGAGAACGCCATTGCGGCACGCGCTGAGGGCGCAGATACACTTGCGGCAGAACAGGCACTTGCAAAGGCAATCGACGCATTCTTTGATGCGGTTATGGTTATGGACAAGGATGAGCACATCAAGAAAAATCGTCTGACACTCCTCAAGGCAGTTGACAACTATTTGCTCCATACGGCAGACTACAGCAAGATCGTACTGAACTGACAGCTATACGCTGAAACAAAACGCAATGGTGGAGTTGCTGCACGATTTCAATTTTGAATGTCGTGCGGCAGCCCACCATTTTTCGTTTTGCCTCTAGTCAAAGCCCTTTCTTTATGGTATTATGTGCAAGTTATAAAATGATAGGGGTTATCATTTTTGGAGCATGTATTTGGGGGGTGAAAATTTGGATGTTACGGTGAAGGAAAAGTACCTGTCTTGGGGGGCGTCGTTCGGGATTCATTTCTGCATTCTCGCGGCGGCGGCAGCGATGGGGCTTTTCTCTGTTGCAGCGGAGAGTGAGAAGCGGCCGATCGACGTTGTGATCTACGATGCGTCTGCGCCGGAGAGCGAGCCGGCACCGGCGGCTGAGGCAGCGCCGCCCATGCCGAGTATCGACGACATTCCGATCGAGCCGCCGAAGAAGGAGCAGCAGGAGACGCAGGAGCCGCCCAAGGAGATGCCCAAGGAGACGCCGAAGATGGCTGCAACGAATACGAGTCCTACACCGAGCACGTCACAGGGGACGAGCGAACAGCCGAGCCCTGCACCCACGGAGAGTGTCGGCTCGGGTTCCAGTGAGGGTACAGGGCGCGACGAGGCGGCAGCACAGCGTCCGCGCACACCGCCGCAGCTCCTCTCAGGCGCTGCGCCGGTCTATCCGAAGGATCTTGAGCGGCGGGGCATTACGGGAACCGTTGGGCTTGCCATCGTGGTTGGATCGGACGGCGGCGTAGAGAGCGTCGATGTATCGAGCTCCTCGGGACAGCCCGAGCTCGATCAGGCGGCAATCGAGGCGGCGTATACGTATCGCTTCGAGCCCGCACGCAATATCTACGATGAGCCGGTCGCATGCCGGGTCAACCGCTCGTTCTCCTTCTCGTAAAGAAAAGAGATGAATACAAAGGAATTAGAAGACGGGATTAGATGGAGGTTTACAATGAAATACGAGTCCAAGAAGCTGACGCGCCATATCTGCATGGCACTTTCTGCCGCTGCTCTCACGCTGCCGATGACGGCATATGCAGCGGAGAGTGCGGAGGAGGAAGCTGTCTATGATCTCGATACGGTCGAGGTCGTCGGACAGCGTCCCGTATCGGAGCCGGTGGAGACACCTGTGGAGCCGGTCGCAGAGGAACGTCCGAATGTCTATGCGGGAGGGCAGATTGCACGCGAGAGCACGCTCGGCGTCCTTGGCAAGCGCGACTTTATGGATGTGCCGTTCAACGTCACATCCTTTAACAGCGATCTCATCGAGAACCAGCAGGCAAGTTCGGTGGTCGATGTCATTGTCAACGATCCGTCTGTATCGAATCTGACGCTCTCGTCGGTTTCGCAGGCGTGGATGATTCGCGGCTTCAAGGCACAGCAGCAGGATACGCAGATCAATGGACTCTATGGAGTTGCGCCGCGTTTCTACGGCGGCATCGAGTATGTGGATCACGTCGAGGTTTTGAAGGGACCGGGGGCGCTCCTCGGCGGCATGGCGCCGAATGGGTCGGTCGGCGGTACGATCAACTTCATCACGAAGCGTGCAGGCGCAGAGCCGAAGACGAGCGTGACACTTTCCTATGGGGCAAAGAGCCAGTTCACGCAGCACGTCGATGTCAGCCGCCGCTCGGACGACGGCAAGCTCGGCGTGCGCGTCAACCTCTACAACAACAAGGGCGGCATGGCATATCAGCAGGAGCACGTCGATACGCACGCGGGCTACATCGGGCTTGACTATACAACGGACCGCAGCCGTACGACCTTCGATGCGGGCATTATCAGCAACCGTATTGACAATGCACAGTATCGCCTCCGTTTCAGAGGAAATGCGCTTCGAAACATCACAGCTCCGCCGCGCGTTGATATCAACTCCAAATTCGGTGCACCCGGAACGTTCCGACAGGTGCGGGAGCGTTTCGGTGTTCTGCGCAGCGAGTATGATCTCGACAAGAATATCATGGTCTACGGCGCGCTCGGCATGCGCATCACGAATCAGGACACACTGAACAATTTCTTTGATATGCAGCAGCTGAACGGCACATCGAAAGTCAGCTATCGCTACAACAATCAGATCAACAAGGCGTATTCGGGGGAGATCGGAGTCAAGGGGAAGGTCGATACAAAGGGCGTCGATCATGAACTGACAGTCTCGGCGAACTATATGCACTATAAGCGCTATATGAACCAGAACGTCTTCTCGCAGACATATCAGACCAGTCTGTACGCTCCTGCGTGGAAGGATGTCGGTTCATATCTCGGACCTCTTGTACATCGTACACCTCTGAATGATTCGAAGACGCTGCGCAGCGTTGCGGTTTCCGATATCATGACGACGAACGATGGGCGCTGGACGTTCGTTTTGGGCGGGCGTTATCAGGAGATCGTTGTGGATGGGATCAAGGCCGGCACACATTATGAGAAGGCGAAGTTCTCACCGGCTTATGCGCTCATCCACAAGATGAACGACAAGGTCTCCCTCTATGCAAACTATATTCAGGGCTTGAATCAGGGGGACGAGGTTACGGATGCTCATGCTGCCAATTATGGTGAGCAGTTCCCTCCCTATGTCGCAAAGCAGTATGAGTTCGGCGCGAAGTTCGATCTCGGCAAGGTTGCAACGACGATCAGCGCGTTCAGCATTACAAACCCAGGAAAAATACAGGATACAACGAATCATATATACTCGCCGGGCGGAGAGGTGCGCAACCGCGGTCTGGAGTGGAACTTCTTCGGTGAGCCGAAGAAGGGAACGCGCCTCACGGGCGGTATGATGTGGATGGATGCACGTCATGAGAAGACACTGAACGGACGGTATGACGGCAATCGTAAGGAAGGCATTCCGAACTTTGCCGCTGTCCTCGGTGTGGAGCAGGATATTCACGGCGTGGAGGGGCTGACGCTCACGGCACGCATGACATACAACTCCTCGGCATTCGTCAATCAGGCAAATACAATCCGCGTATCTCCGTGGGTGCGTTGGGACATGGGCGCACGCTACAAGTTTAATGCGGGTGATACGCCCGTGACCGTGCGCGCGGATGTCTACAATCTCTTCAATCGGAACTACTGGCGCGCGCTGGATGAGGATGCGGCGTTCCTTGAGGCAGGACGTACCTTCATGCTCTCTGTGACCGCAGATTTCTAAGTTTTGTTTTGTGTTTCTACCGGCTCGCGCTCTGGCGGCGTGAGCCGGTTTTTCGCAAGAAAAGGGGTACTATGGAAGGAAATACGACTGTAGAGGAGCAGGGGAGAGGACTGCCGCAGGCGGCGCTCTCTCTCATCCTCTGCATCGTGCTCGCGGGGGCGAGCCTCGCCTCTCTCTGGGTCGGGGCACAGGACATCGGCATCTCGACGATCATGGCATCGTTCACGGCATATGATGCGGAGAATGTGCAGGAAATGATCGTGCAGACACTGCGCTTTCCGCGCCTCCTCGCGGCGCTGACCTGCGGGGCGAGCTTTGCCGTCGCGGGCGCGATCATGCAGGGCGTGACGAACAATCCGATGGCAAGCCCGTCGATCCTCGGTATCAATGCCGGCTCTGGTTTTGGACTTGCTGTGGCGATGATTCTCTTCCCGCAGGGCAGTCTCGGGCTGTCCCTCGTCTTTTCGTTTGCAGGGGCGGCGATTGCGACGCTCGCAATCTTCCTGCTCGCGCAGACAAAGGGGGCAGGGCGCGGCGCAGTCTTTCTCGCGCTCGCGGGCACGGCAATCGGCGCGGTCTTTGCTGCGGTGACACAGGCAATGACGGTCTACTTCGAGGTGGCGCAGGATATGTCCTACTGGACGGCGGGCGGCATCAGCGGCGTGCGGATGGAGCAGGCGATCTTCATCCTGCCGTGGACGTTCATCGGGCTGCTCCTCGCGATGGGGATCGCGCGCTCGGTGACGCTCCTCGCGTTCGGTGAGGAGGTCGCCATCGGGCTGGGGAGCAAGATTCAGCGCATCCGCGTGCTTGCGGGCATCACGGTGCTGATCCTCGGCGGCTCGGCGGTTGCGGTCGCGGGTCCTGTGGGATTCGTCGGACTCGTGACGCCGCATATCGCGCGCAGGATCGTCGGGATCGACTACCGTAAGGTAATCCCGCTCTCAGCGATTCTCGGTGCACTCCTCGTCGTTGTCGCGGATATTGCGGCACGGACGATTCATCCGCCGTTTGAGACGCCGCTCGGCGCCGTGACGGCACTCGTCGGCGTGCCGTTCTTTCTCTGGCTGATTCGGCGAAAGGGGGGCGTGCGATGAATCTCCTGCAGCGGCGTTTCTATATCTACAGTGGCATCTTTCTCGTGCTCCTCGCCGTCATGTTCGTTGTCCATCTCGGAACGGGCTTCACGGGGCTCTCCTCTGGCGATATTGCGCGCATCCTGCTCGGCGGCGGTACGCCGGAGGAGCGCCTGACACTGTTTGATTTCCGCATGGTGCGCTCGGTGCTTGCGATCCTCATCGGTGCGGGACTGGCGCTCTCGGGGCTGATCTTTCAGACCATCTCACGCAACGAACTCGCGAGCCCGGGGCTCCTCGGCGTGAATGCGGGCGCGGGCTTTGCCATCCTGCTTCTCGTCTATTTCTCGGATGCGGCGGGTGCATCCCTCTGGGTGCAGCCCATTGTCGCGACGATCGGCGCGGGTCTGGCAGCAATTTTCATCTATCGGATGAGCTATGAGAAGGGGCAGAATCTCGCAACGTATCGGCTGGTGCTGATGGGGATCTCACTCACGGCAGGGCTTCATGCCGTCGAGATGATGCTCATTGTGCGGCTCAGTCAGGATAAATTCAGTCAGGTCAATACGTGGATCATCGGCAGCATTTTCGGCGGCACGTGGGCACATGCGGCGCTGCTGATGATGATTGTCCTCGTTATCGCGTTGTTCTTCTATGTGCGGCAGAGTGATCTGGATGTGCTCGCGCTCTCGGACGAGACGGCAATCGGTCTCGGCGTGCCGCTGAACCGCGCGCGTTTTGTCTATCTGATGGCGGCGGTGGCGCTCGCGGCGTCCTGTGTCGCCATTGGCGGGAGCATCGGCTTCGTTGGGCTGCTCTGCCCGCATATCGCGCGCCGGCTCGTCGGCGTGCAGCACGGGCGCTGCATCCCGATGACGCTGCTCATCGGTGCGCTTCTCGTCCTCTCGGCAGACTGGGCGGCACGCGTTGTGATCGCACCGGATGAGATGCTGCTCGGCATCGTGATTGCGCTCATCGGTGCGCCGTATTTTCTCTTCGTGCTCGCGCGTGCGAAGGCTTAATCCTGTGGAGGTGAAACAGCGATGAAATTAACGATAGAACATCTGAAGGCGGGCTATGACAATGCCGTCATCATCGAGGATCTGAGTCTCGAGATTCCAGAGGGGAAGATCACGGCGCTCATCGGTGCGAACGGCTGCGGCAAGTCCACCCTGCTCAAGACCATCTGCCGGATTCAGCCGCGCCTTGGCGGGCGTGTCCTGCTCGACGGGGCGGATGTGCATGAGGCGAATCCAAGAGAACTTGCAAAATACGTCGCCATCCTGCCGCAGAACCCGACGGCGCCCGAGGGGCTGACCGTGCGTGAACTCGTGTCGTACGGGCGCGCACCGCACAAGACGTCGTTCTTCTCCCGCACGACGGCAAAGGATCGGGAGATGATCGACTGGGCGCTCACGGAGACGGACATGATGGAATTCCAGCACCGCCCCATCGGAGCGATGTCGGGCGGGCAGCGTCAGCGTGCGTGGATTGCGATGGCGATTGCGCAGGATACGGAGATTCTCTTCCTCGATGAGCCGACGAGCTTTCTCGATGTGGCGCATCAGATGGAGGTGCTGCGTCTCGTGCAGCATTTGAACGAGGCGTACGGCAAGACGATCATCATGGTGCTCCATGAACTGAATCAGGCGGCGCGCTTTGCGGACTGCCTCGTTGGGATGTCGCGCGGACAGCTCCTATACTGCGGGACGCCTGCCGAGGTGTTCCACAAGGAGATGCTGAGCCGCGTCTTTGGTATCGACGCCGAGATTATGAATGATCCGCGTACGGGGCGGCCGATGTGTATTCCGTACTTCATGGACGAAGCGGGGCAGCCCGCATGAGGGGCGCGAGGGGACTGGTCGCCGTCCTCGCGGGGCTTGCGCTGCTGGCGGCGGGCTGCGGCTCTACCGATATTCGCGGGGAGAAATCCGAGAAGGCGCAGAAGGCAGTACAGGCGGCGCGGCGTTTCGACCCTGCCATCCTGCGCGAGGACACGGCAGAGGCGATTGATGCGGAGTTTGCTGCGCGCTTTGCTGAGAAGCAGAAGGCGGCGCAGAAACTCTACCGCGAGGAGGATGGGAAGCGCATCCTCACGCATAAATTCGGAGAGACGGAACTGCCGGATGCACCCGCCCGCATCGTCTGCATCCGCATGGAAGACCCCATGCTTGCGCTCGATGCGTCGATGGTTGCCGCCTATGATTTCGAGCAGTACTATCTGCATGAGCGGCTTGCGGCGCGCGGCGTTCAACGCATCAGCATCAACGACGAGAATAAGACGATCAACCTCGAGCAGGTGCAGGCGGCAAAGCCCGACCTCATCATCATGCGCGACAGTTTCAGCAAGGGTGTCTATCAGGATCTCTCGAAGATCGCGCCCGTTGCAGCCTTTGATCTCAGAGACTACGAGCGCAGTCTGCTCGCACTCTCGATGGTTTTGCAGCGTCCTCAGGACGGTGAGGCACGTCTGCGTGCGTTCTACGAGCGGGCGAAGAATGACCGCATACGGATCAAGGGGGCAATCGGGGAGTCGACCGTCGCCCTCCTGCGCATCATGAACAAGGAGGTGCGCCTCTATCCGTATGCGACGAACGACATCAACCGATTCATGTACGAGCTGCTGAATCTGCGCCCGCCGCAGATGGTAGTGGACATCGACGGCAACGATCAGAACAATGCGATCTCGCTCGAGCTCCTGCCGGAGCTGCAGACGGACTATCTCCTCGTCACGACGGGGTACGGGCCGAGCAGCCGTCAGAGCAGTGCCGTCGCGCGCAAGCGGTTCGAGGCGATGCAGCAGGATCCCCTCTGGGAGAGTGTGCCCGCTGTGCGTACGGGGCACATGATGAATGTCGATGCGATGATCTGGAACGCACACGGCATCATCTCGAAGGAGCTCGCGATGGATGCGCTTGCCGACTGGATGGAGGAGCATGGGCAATGATGCAGGGGCGCGAATGACTTTGAATTAAAGTTTAATCGACCGCTAAAAGCTGCTTAACACGCCTTTTCTATACTCTTCCTGTGCAAAAGATCATGAATAGAAGATTCTCAAGGAAAGGTGTTGTTTCGTATGAAGAGATCGACAAGAAGAAATGTTGTTGGTATCACACTGGGTGTCCTCATTGTCAGCGGGAGCATCGGTTCGCTCGCTCATGCACACGAGCCTGCGGGTCATACTGCGGCGCCGCCGCCTGCGCACGGTCAGATGGACAGCGCACATGCGAACGTCCAGATGAGTTCCGAGGAGATTGCAAAGCATTTGTCGGAGATGTTCAACGTGTCCGAGACAGAGGTAAAACAGGCCATTGATGCCAAGAAGGATCTCTTTGACGTCGGTCAGGCAGCGATGTTCGCCAAGATTTCCGGCAAGTCGTTCAACGATGTTATGGCGATGCGGGACAGCGGGAAGACGTGGGAGCAGATTGGCGATGCCCTCAATATCATGGAGGACGATGTTCAGAGAGAACTGGACAAAATAGAGATCATGCATATCACAATGCGCGGCGATGTGGATGGGAAGACGGCGAATGCGCTCTATGAAGAGGGCTATGCGCCGCGCGATATCGATGCGGCGGGCATCATCGCCAAGGCTTCGGGCAAGGATGTGCGCGAGGTTCTGGAGCGCAAGACGATGAAGAACAGCTGGAAGGATGTGGCAAAGGCGTTCGGCGTTGATCCTGCGCTTGTAAAGCCGGAGCGTCCTGACGGACCTCCTACCCCTCATCCGTCGACGAAGGAATAACGGTATCTGAGGAATCACTGAATTTCAGCAAGGCATTGCATTCTGCAGATGGATGCAGTGCCTTTTTATTTGACAAAATTATTTTGTTCCTTTAATATAATGAAGCGTGAATGGGGGCGATGATATGCGCGTAAAGATGTGCGGGATGAAGACACTTGCGGCAGCGCGTGCGGCAGAGGAGGCGGGCGCGGACTACGTCGGCTTTATCTTTGCCGAGGGGAGCAGGCGCTATGTTGCCCCCGAGACGGCGCGCGAGATTGCGCGGGAACTCCGCCATGTGAAAAAGGTCGGCGTATTTGTCGATGCGCCGATGGATGCGGTGAACGATATCGCCGCGCTCGTCGGGCTCGACTATGTGCAGCTGCATGGGCACGAGACGGCGGATATGGCACTGCGTGCGGCATGTCCCGTCATCAAGGCGTATCGGTACGGAGATGATTTTGATGCGGCGGCGGCGAATGCCTATCCCGCCGAAATCATCCTTGTGGACAGTTACGTCGCGGGTGCGGCGGGCGGCACGGGCACGGCGTTTGGCTGGCAGGAGGCAGCGCGGGAGATTGCACGCGTCACGAAGCCCGTGCTCATCGCGGGCGGTATTACGGCGGAGAACGTCGGAGAGGCGGGTGCGGTCTTTCATTCCTTCGGCGTCGACGTGTCGGGCGGACTCGAGGAGGATGGAGAGAAGTCCGAGGCTAAAATCCGCGCCTTTATGGCGGCGGTGTGTGCGTGTGATTGACAAAATCGCCGTCCTCCACTAGAATGAGGGAATACGTCGAATTGTAGAAGTCCAAAGGAGGTGCAGCGTGCGCGATATATTAGCCGAAATTGTTGAAAAGAAGCGTGCAATCGTGGCGGCGGCAAAGAAGTCCGTTCCGCTCGATGAGCTGAAAGCGAATCTCCCATGTGGTACGTTCCGCATGGCGGAGCACTTCCGATGGTGGGGCTGGGGACTGATCGCAGAGTGCAAATTGCAGTCGCCCGCAAAGGGGCGGCTGACGACAAGCCACAGCGTCACAGAGCTTGCCGACATCTATGCAGCGGCGGGGGCAGCGGTGCTGTCCGTGCACACCGACCCGCATTTCCTTGGAAGCAACGAGGACTTTGCAGCTGTGCGTGCACGTGTGGACACGCCACTTCTGCGCAAGGACTTCATCATCGACCCCTATCAGGTATACGAGGCGCGCGCCCTCGGCGCGGATGCCGTGCTGCTGATCGTGCGGATTCTGACGCCCGAGCAGCTGAAGGAACTCCTCTATCTCACGTGGAGCCTCGGCATGGATGCGCTCGTGGAGGTGCACGACCGCGCCGATCTCGAGATCGCGCAGGAGACGCCGGCAGAGTTCATTGGCATCAACAACCGCAACCTTGTGACCTTTGAGACGAGTGTTCAGACGACGCTCGACCTTCTGCCGTATGCGGACGTGAACCGTACGCTCATCAGTGAGAGCGGCATTTTCACGCGGGAGGATGCCGTACGCGTTCATGATGCGGGCTGCAAGGGGGTGCTCGTGGGCGAGGGACTGGTAAAATCTGCCGATATCGGCGCGTTTGCGAAGGAACTGGCTGACGTAGGAATAAAGGAGCAATGATATATGAGCAAGAAGGGAAGATTCGGCGACTACGGTGGGCAGTATGTGCCCGAGATCGCCATGCCCGCGCTGAATGAGCTGGAAGAGGCATATCTGAAATATCGTGAGGATGAGGAATTCCTGCGGGAGTTCCGCAGCTATCTGCGGGACTATGCGGGGCGTCCGACGAATCTCTACTTTGCCGAGCGGCTGACGCAGCACTACGGAAAGGCGAATATCTATCTCAAGCGTGAGGATCTTCTCCACACGGGTGCGCACAAGATCAACAACGCGCTCGGGCAGGCGCTCCTCGCCAAGCGCATGGGCAAGAAGCGCATCGTTGCGGAGACGGGCGCGGGGCAGCACGGTGTTGCCACGGCGACGGTGGCGGCGCTCTTCGGCATGGAGTGTCATATCTTCATGGGGGCGGTCGATGTCGAGCGTCAGCGGCTCAACGTATTCCGCATGCGACTCCTCGGGGCGACGGTTATTCCCGTTTTGAGCGGCACGGGCACGCTCAAGGACGCAACGAGCGAGGCGATTCGCTACTGGGCGACGAATATCACGGACACCTACTATGTCATTGGCTCGGCGGTCGGCCCGCATCCCTATCCGGAGATGGTGCGCGACTTCCAGAAGATCATCGGCGAGGAGATCCGCGCACAGGCAAAGGAGCGATTTGATGCCAAGCCGAATTATCTCGTTGCATGCATCGGCGGCGGCAGCAATGCCATCGGGACGTTCTACGATTTCCGAAACGACTCGGATGTGAAGAAGTTCTGCGTCGAGGGCGGCGGACGCGGCGATGCGGACGGCGACAACGCAAAGACCCTCAGTGGCGCGGGCACACCAGGCATCCTGCACGGCGCATACAGCTACCTCCTGCAGGATGAGGACGGACAGGTCGTCGAGGCATACAGTATCTCGGCGGGGCTGGACTATCCCGGGGTCGGCCCCGAGCATTCCTTCTTCAAGGACGAGGGCATCGTCACCTATGTCTCTGTAACGGACAAGGAAGCGCTTGCCGCATTTCAGCGTCTCTCGCGCATCGAGGGCATCATCCCCGCGCTCGAGAGTTCGCACGCGCTTGCCTATCTCGAAAAACTCATGCCCGAGACGAAGGCGGGCGAGAACGTCGTCGTCTGCCTCTCGGGGCGCGGCGATAAGGATGTACAAATGGTCGCAAAGGAACTGGGGGAGGAGATCGCATGAGCAAGCGTCTGGATGAAAAACTTGCGAAGCTCCGCGCCGAGGGACGCACGGGGCTCTATATCTACGTCACGGCGGGCTGCCCAAGCGCAGAGGCGACCGTGGACATCGTGCGCCGCGCCGAGGAGGCGGGTGCGGATGTGATCGAGCTTGGCCTGCCGTTCTCTGATCCGATGGCGGATGGTCCTGTTATTCAGGAGGCGAGCGTCATTGCCTTGAAGCAGGGCATGACAATGAAGAAGGCGCTCGAGATCGTCAAGGAAATCCGCAAGCATTCGGAGATTCCTCTGATCGGCATGGGCTACATCAACATGGTGCATCACTACGGCTTTGAGAAATTCGTCGAGGATTTCAAGGCGGCAGGGATGGACGGCGTGATCTTCCCCGATGTGCCGCATGAGGAGTCCGAGGAAATGCGCCGCATCTGCGCCGCGCATGATTTCACGCTCACGGAGTTCATCACGCCCGGAACGACCGAGGAGCGCATGGCGGAGACGTGCAAGGACGCGATGGGCTTCATCTACTGCATCTCGAACTACGGCGTTACGGGCGTGAAGGAGATCGACTACTCCATCATCGGCGGCGTCTGCAAGGCGGCGCGCCAGTATACGGACGTACCGCTCGCCATCGGATTCGGCATCGGCACACCCGAGGCAGCGGCACGCGCGGCGAAACAGGCGGACGGCGTCATCGTCGGCAGCGCCGTCGTGAAGCACATCATCGACGGCGACATTGATGGCGGCATTCGGTTGATTGCCGATATGCGCAAGGCGCTCGATGCGTAAATGAATAAAAGGCTCACCTGCCGCGCAGCGGGTGAGCTTTTCTGCTTGTTTGGAAAGGTGGGGCATTATGAAATACTTACTCGATACAGCGCATCTCGATGACATCCGTGAACTTTCCGAATACCTCCCCATCGCGGGCGTGACGAGCAATCCAACCATTGTAAAGAAGGAAGGGGCGATTCCCTTCTTTGCCCACATGCGCGAGATTCGCAGCATCATCGGCAATCTGCGCCCTCTGCACATCCAGGTGACGGCATGGGATTACGACGGCATGATGCGCGATGCGGATGCCGTGTTGCGGAATGTGGACGAAAAGGTCTATATCAAAGTTCCGGTCGACTTTACGGGTGTCAAGGTCATCAAGTCACTGAAACGCCAGGGGGCGAATGTCACGGCGACAGCCGTTTACGGCATGGATCAGGCATTCCTTGCGCTCGAAGCGGGCGCGGACTGCATCGCACCGTATTTCAACCGCATGGAGGCACTCGGTGTCGATGCAGCGTCTGTCGTCGGCAACATCGCGGGCATCATCAGTCACTATGGCTACGAGACGGAAATCCTTGCGGCGAGCTTCAAGCAGCCCGCCCAGATTGACCGCGCCATCCTCGCAGGTGCCCACTCTGTCACCGTTGCCCCCGATGTCCTGCGGCAGATCTTCGCGAAGAGGGTCGTGACGGATGCCGTCGCGGCATTTGCCGGCGATTGGGCGGGGCTTTACGGCGGAAAGACCCTTGCAGAACTCGGTGATTAAATCTCTATATTTGTTGATTGACAGGTACTCCCTTTGATCCTCTGTATGAGGTGATAAGGGAGTTTTTTTGTTAGTGTTCTAAGAGGAAATTAAGAATAAACATAGAATTATATGAGTGGAGTGTGATGGAGATGAAAGAATATCTTGCACATATACGCCGTGATGAATCGGCAGAGCAGAGTATTCGTGCGCATCTACTGCGCGTGGGCGACCTTATGGCGGCATATGCAGCAGGTATCGGTCTGTCATCGACGGCGCGCCTCATCGGCATACTCCATGATCTCGGTAAGTGTACGGCGGAGTTTGCAGAGTATCTTGACTGGTGCCGTAAGCATCCGGGAGATTACAGCCGCAGGGGGGAGGTCGACCACGCGACGGCGGGCGGTCAGCTCCTCCTCCAAAGGTATGGGACGGTGGGAGAGAATGAACGTCTCACGGCACAGATGGCAGCACTCGTGATCTTTTCGCATCACTCGGGGCTGATGAACTATCTCGGGGAGGATGGGAAATCGGATTTTTTGCGGCGCATGGAGAAGAAAGAAGTGCCGCAGCCCGATCTTACATATTATTACGAAAATGTGATTGCGGAGTCCAAACTCGATTTTCTTTTTCGGGAGGCGGTCAGAGAGTTCTCCGCACTCGATGCGAAGATCGTTGCGCACACCACAGAGGGGAGCGAGGCATATTTTTTCTCGTGGGGCATGGTACACAAGCTGCTGCTCAGTATGCTCGTCGACGCAGACCGTCTGGACAGCGCGGAGTTTGAACTAGGAGAGCCCCTCGCGCGTGTGTGGGAGACATCGGTAATCTGGAAAGATTTTGCGGATAAGCTGGAACAGAAAATAGCAAGCTTTTCGATGCCGCATACCCCGAAGGAAAAGAAGATTGCAACCCTGCGTCAGGAGATCAGCGACGACTGCCTGCGGGCGGCACAGCATCCAAGCGGCGTCTATCGTCTCTCTGTTCCGACGGGCGGCGGGAAGACCTTTGCAAGCATGCGCTTTGCCCTGCGTCATGCACAGGAGCATCAAAAGAAACGCATCATCGTTGTTATCCCGTACACCTCCATCATCGACCAGAATGTCAGGGAGGTTCGCGCCGTCTTTCAGATGGATGGGGCGATCTTGGAGCATCACTCCAATGTCATCGAGGAGGACGCGGGAGAGGATACGGAGAGTATGGACGTGCGGCGCATCCTCACGGAGCGATGGGATGTTCCCGTGATCTTTACGACGCAGGTGCAGTTCCTCAATACGCTCTTTGCGGGTGGCAACACGCCTCTGCGTCGTCTACACAGTCTTCGGGACAGCATCCTCATATTCGATGAGATTCAGACCCTGCCCGTGCGTTGCACCTACTTGTTTAATGCGGCGATGAACTTCCTGAAGAACGTCTGCAATGTCACGGCAGTCCTCTGTACGGCAACGCAGCCGCCGCTAGCGCGGCTGGACTTCCCGATTGAGACGAGCGAGCGGGCAGAGCTGACGAGCAACACCGCAGAATTGTTCGAGGGCTTTCGGCGGGTACGGCTCGAAAATATTTGTGTGGATGGCGGCGCTTCCGTGGATGAGATTGCGGGGATGATTGTGCGGAGTGCGGAGGATGTCGGTGATGTACTCTGTATTGTGAATCTTACGGGGCAGGCGCGCGACCTTTATAGGGCTGTTGCCGAGTGCATACAGTGCTCGGATAGAGATATCCACGTCGTTCATCTCAGTACGAAGATGTGTCCTGCCCATCGTAAGGAAGTTCTGCGTGTCGTGCGCGAGGAGCGCATGGCGCATAGGGCGCATTCGGAGGAGCGTCTGATCTGCATTAGCACACAGCTGATCGAGGCGGGGGTCGATGTATCCTTTCCCGTGGTCTATCGCGCGCTCGCGGGATTTTCCTCCATCGCACAGGCGGCGGGGCGCTGCAATCGGCACGGGGAAATGGAGCGTGGACTCGTCCGCCTCTTTGCACTCGAACATGAAAATCTCAGCCGCCTCCCAGACATTGCGGAGGGCAGGAAGATTGCACGTGACATGCTCGATCGGACGGCGGCAGATGAGATTCTCAGCCTTGGTGTGATGGATGATTATTTTCGCAGATTTTACAAGGGGCGGAGTGCGAGGGATATGCGCTATCCGATGAAGAGTACGAATACTTTGTTCGACCTGCTCTCTGCCAATGAGGCGGGCTTGCAGGAGGCGGAGGAAAAGGGAGCGGAGCCTGACCTCTGGTTCACACAGGCGTTTCGCGACGCGGGGAGCGCCTTTGCGGTCATTGATTCGCATACGGAAGCCGTACTTGTGCCCTATGCGGACGGGAAGGACATGATCGTCACGCTTGATGACAGGGCTTTCGACAGGAAATCCGTCAGCAGGCAGATGAAAGCGGCGCAGCAGTACATGGTAAACCTCTTCTCGTATGAGCTGAAAAAGCTTGCGGGGCTTGGTGCAGTCTGGCGGACGGAGAGCGGGGTGATGGCACTGCGCGAGGAATACTACAATGAGGCATTCGGCGTACAGACAGAGGAGCAGGGGAATACTTACTGTTCTATTTAAGGAGGTGAACATATGAGGAATACGATTGAGTTTCAGGTCTATGGGAGGATGGCCCTCTTTACCGATCCGATCACCAAGATCGGAGGGGAGCGTTCCTCCTACTCTGTGCCGACGTATCAGGCACTAAAGGGAATTACCGAAAGCGTGTACTGGAAACCTACATTCTATTGGGTGATCGACGAGGTGCGTGTTATGAATCGGATCACGACACAGTCTCGCGGTATGAAGCCAATGAAATATGGCGGTGGTGGAAATGACCTCTCCATCTATAAATATTTGAGCGATGTCTGTTATCAGGTGCGCGCGCATTTTGAGTTTAATTTGCATCGAAAGGAGCTGGCAGCAGACAGGGATGAGCATAAGCATCACAATATTGCAAAGCGGATGGTGGAGCGCGGCGGACGGCGCGACATCTTCCTCGGTACGCGCGAGTGTCAGGGCTATGTCGAGCCTGTGACCTATGGAGAGGGGGCAGGGTACTATGACGCTGCGGGCGAGATGCCTCTCGGTACGATGTTCCACGGGTTCAACTACGTTGATGAGACGGGCGGCAATATGCTCCAAGTGCGCCTCTGGCAGCCGGTGATGGAAAACGGAGTGATTCATTTTCCGCGTCCCGAGGAGTGCAGCCTCGTGCGTAACATCCGCAAGGTGGAGAGCAAGATGTTCGATAAAAACAGCGTCACCTTCGCCGCAGAGGAATGGGAGCAGATGGAAGGGGGGAGATTATGAGCTGGATGGAGCAGCTGGTGCAGACCTACGATGAAAACGAGCGATTTGCCGGCAGGGAAAACGTGGAGGGAATGCGTGCGCTTCTCCCACCCGTCGGACATATCGTGCAGAATGCCCAGATCGAAATGACGCTGAACACTGACGGAGAACTGATTCAGGCGGAGGCGATCCCCAAGGAGGAGCGTGCAACCCTCATCCCGTGTACGCCTGACTCGGCATCACGCACATCAAGTCCCTCACCGCATCCTCTGCATGACAATCTCTCCTATATTGCAAGGGATTATTACGACTTTGCAAAGAAAGCGCCGAAGGGCGAGGAAATCCCTTATCTTATGTATAAGAAACTTCTCGGTGCATGGGCGGAATCGGCGTCCGTCAGTCCGAAAGTGCGAGCGGTCTACCGCTATATCAGTAATCATGATGTCATTCATGATCTGATCGAGAAAAAAGTGCTCTATCAGGACAGTAACGGAAAACTGCTCGAAAAATGGACAAATAAGGATGCGCCGAAACCACCTATTTTCAATGTTGTTGCGGGTGACATCCTGAAATCTATGGTGCGTTTTCGCGTTGTCTTGGATGGGGATGACTGCCCCGAACTTTGGAAGGATACGGCGCTGCAAAAGGAGTACCAGAGATTTTTTGAGCAGTATTTCTCCGAAGCGGAGGAGCAGCTCTGCTATGCCACGGGCAAGATTCTCTCGGCAACGGATAAGCATGGAAAGGGAATTCGATTTGCCGGGGATGGTGCAAAGATCATCTCATCGAATGATATGAGCGGATTCACCTTTCGCGGACGCTTTGTCGATGGAGATGAATGTATCTCCATCGGCTACGAGAGTTCTCAGAAGGCGATGAATGCTCTCTCGTGGCTGACGCGCAATCAGGGCTATACACATGACGGGCGCGTCTTTCTCGCATGGGGGCGATGCGGACAGACACCGCCGCCCGTATTTGATGATACGGCGCGGCTGACGCGCAGACGCCGCGCTGCAGGTATGGCAAGACCCTCCTCGCTGAAGGGCTGGGCAGAGTCTCTGACAAATGCGCTTGCAGGCTATCGTCACGCATTCAAGCAGGCGGAGATGAGTCAGGTCAACGTCATGATTCTCGATGCAGCGACCAAGGGGCGGCTTTCCATCTGCTATTACAGCGAGATGGCGGGTGAGGACTTCATTGAGCGAATCGAGAAGTGGCACAGACACGGATGCTGGCGTCAGCACGGCTATGACAGCGAGAAGGGCGAGCCATTTGTCTATTTCGGTGTGCCGACGCCAAAGCGGATTGTGGAAGCCTGTCATGGGGAAAATGTGGGCGATGCACAGATGAAGCTCGAACTCGAGCGGATCTTTTATGCGATCCTGCAAGGGAATCCCCTGCCCGTAGATATGGAGCGTATGGTGTTGGGGCGCGCGGTCAAGCGGGCGGTCTCAGATGATTACTACAGTTGGCGCAGGCAGATCGTAGAGCCGGCGTGCTCCATCATTGTGCGTCGGCTGAATCTGGTAAAGGAGGAATATACCGTGGCGTTGGATGAAACGAAGGATGACCGCTCGTATTTATTTGGCAGGATGATTGCTGTTGCAGATCAGATGGAGCGCGCGACATATAGTCGGGAGGAGATGGGCAGCCGAACGACGAATGCCATGCGCTATATGGAGATTTTCTCCTCACGGCCTGCGACCACATGGAAAACACTTCACAAGAAGCTGCTGCCCTACCAGCAGAAACGGGAAATGTACGGCGGGAAGGAGCGGAAACTGATTAGTAAGATCGGCAGTATGTTCAAAGAGGAGGACTTTCTCTCGGATCGTCCGCTGGACGGGCGATTCCTGCTGGGATTCTACTGTCAACAGTACGCCATGGAGCAGGAACGGGAAGAGAATCGCAAGAAGAAAGCTCAGCAGGAGGAGGAAGTATAATGGCTGCATTGACAAAGAAAATTGATTTTATCGGATTCATCACGGTGGAGCGCTCGAACCCGAACGGCGACCCGCTGAACGGGAATCAGCCGCGCACGGACTACAGTGGCTACGGCGAGATTTCCGACGTGTGTCTCAAGCGGAAGCTGCGGAATCGTTTGCAGGATGCAGGGGAGAACATCCTCGTGCAGTCCAATGAACGCGCAGATGACGGCTGTGACAGTATCCGTGCACGCGTTGAGGAAAACCCTGCAATGGAAAAACCGCTGAAAATGAAGGACAAGGAGCAGGGGAGGACGCGCCTATTTGCCGAGGAGGCGTGTAGGGCTTGGATGGATGTACGTACCTTTGGTCAGGTCTTTGCGCTGAAGAAGGATACGGGAGTAGATGCTGTCTCGGTCGGCGTACGCGGTCCCGTCACGATTCATACTGCCGTCAGCCTCGATCCTGTCACTATCACGGGCGTTCAGATCACGAAGAGCGTCAACAATGAGCCAGGCGATAAGAAAGGCTCGGACACGATGGGCATGAAGTATCGCGTGGACTTCGGCGTATACAAATTTCAGGGCAGCATCAATGTCCAACTTGCCGAAAAGACGGGATTCAGTGACGAGGATGCAGCAAAGGTCAAGGAGGCGCTGCTCACCATCTTTGAAAATGATGCCTCCTCCGCGCGTCCTGAGGGCAGTATGGAGATGAGCCGTTTCTACTGGATCGAGCATGCGAATAAGACAGGGGCGGCATCAAGTGCGAAGGTGCATCGCTCCGTGTCAGCACAGAAAAAGGATGGTGTAGATGCGCCGTCACGAATTGATGACTATGTATTCGACGATGCCCCACTCTATGAAATCGGTGGTATTCGCATCGAAAAATACGTCGAGGGAAGTTCGGTAGACTGATATGAGCTATGCTGAGGAAGAGTATCTCATGCTCTCCGAGATTCAGCACTATGCATTTTGTCCGCGTCAGTGGGCGCTGATTCATCTGGAACAGCATTGGCAGGAAAATGTCCTCACCGTGGAAGGCAATGCCCTCCACGAAAAGGCGCACGACGAGAATATCAAGGAGAAGCGTGGAAAGAAGATCATCGTGCGCGGTATGCGTGTAGCATCAAGCCGGCTTGGAATCTCAGGAGCATGTGATGTTGTTGAGTTCCACGCCGATCCTGCAGGGATACAGATTCCATCCTATGATGGGCGATACTCCATCATTCCGATTGAGTACAAGCGGGGAAAGCCGAAGGCGGGCGATGAGGACGTTCTCCAATTGACCTTGCAGGCACTTTGTCTGGAGGATATGCTGGCTGCGGATATTCCCTTTGGCTATCTTTACTATGGGGAGATCCGCCGACGGGTCAAGGTGACGTTCTCGGATGAGCTGAAAGAGCGGATTCCCGTTCTCGTACAGGAAATGCGGCAATATATCCGGTGCGGGCATACGCCTATGGTCAAACGCCGCAAAGGCTGCGCAAACTGCTCCCTGAACAATGTCTGCATGCCGAAGCTGAACCGCCTTGGATCGGCACAGCAGTATCTCGAAAGGAGGCTTGCAGAGGGATGAAGCCTCTTTTGAATACACTCTTTGTCAATCAGGATGAGGCGTATCTGGCACTGGATGGCGGCAATGTCGTCGTTCTTCGAGAGAATCGGGAACTTGCGCGTTTTCCGTTGCATAACTTCGAGCAGATCACCACCTTCGGCTATACGGGGGCAAGCCCTGCACTCATGCGGAAATGTGCGGAGGATAACATCGCGCTGACATTCATGACCCCCGAGGGACGGTTTCAGGCGCGTGTCATTGGTAGAATGAACGGCAATGTCCTGCTGCGCAGAGAGCAATATCGCCGTGCAGATGACGAGGAGGCAAGCCTTATCCTAGCGCGGAGTTTCATCCTCGGAAAAATCTACAATGCGCGCTGGATCATAGAGCGAATGCGCAGAGATTATGCCATGCGTATTGATGAGGAGAAGTTTCAGAACGTCAGTGCATTCCTTCAAAACTCTTGCCGTGAGGTTATGCAGACCTCCGATTTGGAAGCATTGCGTGGCGTCGAGGGCAAAGCTGCCGTCAATTATTTCTCCGCGTTTGATGATATGATCCTCAAACAGAAAGAAGATTTTTTCTTCACGGAGCGTAACCGCAGACCTCCGCTCGACAATATGAATTGTCTCCTGTCCTTTCTCTATGCGCTTCTTATGAATGATGTGGGGGCAGCGCTTGAGGGCGTGGGGCTGGATTCCTATGTCGGATTTCTCCACCGTGACCGCCCTGGCAGACAGTCGCTCGCGCTTGATCTCATGGAGGAACTGAGGCCGATGGCAGACCGTACAGCGTTTTCCATGGTCAACACAAAGAAGATCAATGGCAAAGACTTTCGTTTGGAAGAGGGCGGCGCTGTGTATTTGACAGATGATGGGCGCAAGAAAATCATCGAAGCATGGCACGTACATAAAGAGGGAATGATGACGCATCCGTTCTTGGAGGAAAAGATCAAGTGGGGTCTTGTCCCGCATGTGCAGGCATTGCTTCTGGCACGATATCTGCGCGGTGATCTCGATGCCTATCCGCCCTTTTTGTGGAAATAGGGGATTGCAATGTACGTTTTAATCACTTATGATATTAAGACAGGCGATATAGACGGACGCAGACGCCTGCGGCAGGTTGCACGAAAGTGCAGGGCCTATGGACAGCGTGTGCAGAACTCGGTCTTTGAGTGCAAGGTCGACCCGACACAGTGCAAACAGCTGGAACTTGCACTGCTTGACATCATCGACCTGCAGGAGGACAGCCTTCGGTTCTACTATCTTGGTAAGGATAAAGGACCGAAGGTTAAGCATTACGGCACGAAAGAATCCTATGATTTGGAATCTGCCATCATCATCTGAGCATTCTTCCGGAGTGCGAAGGTGAAGTGAACAGAAAATACGGTGTAAAAATATAGGTGTGCGAACCATGCCGGAGGAGGGGCGTGGGACAGAATGCCGAGAAAATCATATTTGTGGCGAGTAATACCCATAAATATGTGGCAAAAGAGGGAGGGTGTAACCTCATTTGCCGTCGCGCCCCGCACGGGGCGCGTGGATTGAAACAAACCGATGAGACGGATAAGCTCCACCGCCGCAGTCGCGCCCCGCACGGGGCGCGTGGATTGAAACCGCAATGAGTATTTGGCGGTTATTGGTTATTTCAGTCGCGCCCCGCACGGGGCGCGTGGATTGAAACTCACGGAGGCGGTGGAGCGCATCGCCTCAGAGAAGTCGCGCCCCGCACGGGGCGCGTGGATTGAAACTTGATCTAACCACTCCACTATCATATTGCGGACGTCGCGCCCCGCACGGGGCGCGTGGATTGAAACCCCTGCATTGCACGTTTTGCACGCAGATCCTTGTGTCGCGCCCCGCACGGGGCGCGTGGATTGAAACAGTGTATCCTTGAGGGTTCCAAGCAGGCCTTTCTCCGTCGCGCCCCGCACGGGGCGCGTGGATTGAAACCTTCGTTGAATGCCGCCCGCAGTTCCTCGATCCGGTCGCGCCCCGCACGGGGCGCGTGGATTGAAACCTTCGTTGAATGCCGCCCGCAGTTCCTCGATCCGGTCGCGCCCCGCACGGGGCGCGTGGATTGAAACTCATCCGTACACAGGGGATGAGGAGCGCAGGAGAGTCGCGCCCCGCACGGGGCGCGTGGATTGAAACTACAAGTCCACGATGAGCACCGAGGGGCTGCGCGGTCGCGCCCCGCACGGGGCGCGTGGATTGAAACACGATGGTGGATACGATTGCGCCGAAGATTACCGGTCGCGCCCCGCACGGGGCGCGTGGATTGAAACAGATGGAGGAAATCGACGAACGCTTGATCAACAGTCGCGCCCCGCACGGGGCGCGTGGATTGAAACTCCCCGATCTCCTCGATGTGGTGCACGATCGCGCGTGGATTGAAACTAATTCGTCCGCTACTCAAAGGTGGATCCCTGCCGTCGCGCCCCGCACGGGGCGCGTGGATTGAAACATCATCAGTGGAGTCACCGAATCCCACAGCGATGGTCGCGCCCCGCACGGGGCGCGTGGATTGAAACATCCGTCCAGCTGCCGGGCGCGACAACCATAAACGGTCGCGCCCCGCACGGGGCGCGTGGATTGAAACGCTTTTGAGCTGTCACGCTTGAAAAATCGTGTGAGGTCGCGCCCCGCACGGGGCGCGTGGATTGAAACCTGTATACCGTGGGAGACTGTGGATATACTCGACAGTCGCGCCCCGCACGGGGCGCGTGGATTGAAACAGCGCGTTTTTCTTGTCGTGTGTTGTGATGACAAGTCGCGCCCCGCACGGGGCGCGTGGATTGAAACCAAAGAGGAAGTGAGGATGGTCAATAACGGCAGTGTCGCGCCCCGCACGGGGCGCGTGGATTGAAACACGGAAAACCGCCATGTTGCCCGCCGCTTGGAGGTCGCGCCCCGCACGGGGCGCGTGGATTGAAACACAACAAGCGAAACAGAAATATCTGGTACGCTAAGTCGCGCCCCGCACGGGGCGCGTGGATTGAAACCTGTTGGCACGGATATGCAGCTATATGAGCATGGGTCGCGCCCCGCACGGGGCGCGTGGATTGAAACATCGAGGAACTGGGCACGAAATACAACATCCGCGGTCGCACCCCGCACGGGGCGCGTGGATTGAAACACCGCATCGGTGATCTTGCGGTTGCTGCGACCTGGTCGCGCCCCGCACGGGGCGCGTGGATTGAAACGACTACGCGCTTATCAGTCCCTTGATAGACCGGGGTCGCGCCCCGCACGGGGCGCGTGGATTGAAACAAAGAGCAGCGTCGGACGGTACGGCAAGGATTTGTCGCGCCCCGCACGGGGCGCGTGGATTGAAACTGCGGCGGGCACAGGAACGGGGGGAGAAGTTGCGTCGCGCCCCGCACGGGGCGCGTGGATTGAAACTGCGACGCGCTGCAAACTGCGCATCAGCATGATAGTCGCGCCCCGCACGGGGCGCGTGGATTGAAACATCTCGTCTGCGAAAAGCTTGAGGCGGTGGAGCGTCGCGCCCCGCACGGGGCGCGTGGATTGAAACCATGCCGCCGCGTCACGGGAAATCCCAATCGACAGTCGCGCCCCGCACGGGGCGCGTGGATTGAAACCATATAGGCGACGTCCGCCGCCGCCGTGTAGTCGAGTCGCGCCCCGCACGGGGCGCGTGGATTGAAACCCGAAATGGACAGGCGCGGAGGCGGGGCCGTTGGAGTCGCGCCCCGCACGGGGCGCGTGGATTGAAACAAAAGGCGGCACCGCCGTCATCGTGGGAGCGTGGTCGCGCCCCGCACGGGGCGCGTGGATTGAAACAAGGCGGGCAGATGGTGGGCAAGACAGCCAACGCGTCGCGCCCCGCACGGGGCGCGTGGATTGAAACGCACGCAGACGACGATTCACAGCCGCTTGCGTCGTCGCGCCCCGCACGGGGCGCGTGGATTGAAACTCCTTACAGAGCAGATCGGACGCGTGGCCATAGGTCGCGCCCCGCACGGGGCGCGTGGATTGAAACCTTGTGACCCGGCAGAATTGTAAGGAGGTATTGGTCGCGCCCCGCACGGGGCGCGTGGATTGAAACCAGTTCCGCAATGCGCATGCGCAGTGTCGCGTTGGTCGCGCCCCGCACGGGGCGCGTGGATTGAAACCTCACAAAATGGAAGCCGCGCGAACTTGATGGGGTCGCGCCCCGCACGGGGCGCGTGGATTGAAACTACAATGGGAAAGCGTGGCAGCGGACGGCGGAGGTCGCGCCCCGCACGGGGCGCGTGGATTAAAACATTTTCGGGATGATGGGTATAGTAAAGGATTCGAGTCGTGCCCCGCACGGGGGCGTGGATTGAAACATCGGAAAGGAGAAACGTCAGGCTAATCGCGAGTTGTGCCTCTGGCACAATATATGCCACCTGCTGTTCTAAATGAGAATCATTGTGTCGATTTGGAGGAGAAAATGGGGGCTGTTTTTGGGTTTCTATACATATGCATCATTTTGGCAGGATATTTGCTCCTGATCGCGATGAGGTTGGGCGTTCTATTTGCTGTCCTAAGAGTGGTTTTCCTAGATATACAGCGCCTTTGTGTCTTCTTTTATCGAAAATGTCGTTCAAAAAAAGAATCAGGAACCCACGCTACATTGGTTCACACTTCTGGACGGCAGAAGACGATATCTTCCTTAGTCACTTTATGGGGGAAGAATTCCAAAATTTGCCCATCCTGCCCCCTTGCGCGACGCCCTCAAACATGATATACTAACCCCTGTCGCGTGAGCGTGTGCGTCTTTCGTGCGCGCTTGCATAAGAATAACTCTGCCGCCGACATGAGCGGCGGCCAAAGACCGAAGAGGAGGTGATTTCGTGAGATTGTACGAAGTCATATTTATTGTGAAGCCGATGGAGGAAGAAGCGACAAACGCCGTCATCGAGAAGTTCACGAAGCTTATTCAGGCAAACGGCGGTACGATTGAGAAAGAGGATCGTTGGGGCAAGAAGCGTCTTGCCTATGAGATCAAGGATCACAGTGAAGGATACTATGTTCTGCTGTACGTCAATGCAGAGCCCGCCTGCGTCGCCGAGTGCGACCGCGTGATGAAGATCACGGACGAGTTGCTCAAGCACATGATCGTCCGTGCGGACGGCGTCGAGGAGTAACTCATAGGGACACCCATGCAGGAGAGAGAAACCGATGAACAGAGTCATACTGATTGGTCGCCTTGCGCGCGACCCGGAGATTCGCTACACACAGAGCGGCAAGGCTTTTTGCCGCTTCACGATTGCGGTTGATCGTCGCTTTTCGCGGGCGGCTCAGCAGGAGGGACAGCAGACGGCAGACTTCATTCCCGTCACATGCTGGGAAAAACTGGCTGAGATCTGCGGAAACAATTTGACGAAGGGACGCCGCATCGGCGTGGAGGGGCGCATTCAGGTGCGCAGCTACGACGGTAGCGACGGACAGCGCAAGTACGCGACGGATGTTGTGGCGGACAATGTGGAGTTTCTCGACTCAAAAAATGCCGGCGGCGCATCGGGCGGCTATGACGCACCGATGGGACGTAGCGTAGCACCCGCTGCAGGCGGCACTGCACCGGATATGATGGGACCCGTGATTCCTGACGACGACATTCCATTCTGAGCAGTTAGCGCTCAGTACATCCCGTGATGAGGAGGGACAACGAAATGATGAAACGAGATCGGGGCCGCAAGCCTCGTCGCAAGGTCTGCTCGTTCTGCGTGGACAAGGTAGATCATATCGACTACAAGGATGCCGCGAAGCTGCGTCGCTTCACGACGGAGCGTGGCAAGATTCTGCCGCGCCGCATTTCCGGCAACTGCGCAAAGCATCAGCGGCAGGTAACGCTCGCAATCAAGCGCGCACGTAATATTGCACTGCTTCCGTTTACGGCGGAATAAGCAATAAGGGATCACCGTGTGATTTCCTCAAGCGTCGCACCTTTCAAGGTGCGGCGCTTTTTTTGTATCTTGAGTTTACAATCTAAGTGCAACGGCAAATAAAAAAGAAAACGTGACACATAGGAATCTGATACAATGGTGTTTGCAAAGACCACATTGATCAAGGAGCATCCTATGTGTCACTACCACCATCTTACACTAATTGAACGGGAAAAGATAATGTTTTTCGCGCCCAGGGCAAAAATCTCTCGGTGATTGCCAAAGAGCTTGGACGCTCCAAGGCGACCATTTCAAGAGAACTGTGACGCAACGGCAGCGACACATTATATATTCCTGCAATGGCGCATAAACAGTATCGTACACGTCGCAAGCAAGCAATGCCGTCCGCACAAAAAACTGGACAACCCCGACCTGCTTGCTCTCGTCAAGGACAAATTCATCAAACATCAATGGTCGCCGGAAGAAATCGCAGGACGTTTACGTTTGGAAAAACATTGCGCATCCATCAGCTACGCTACGATCTACCGAGGAATCTATGCAGGGATGTTCGATGAGGCGAAGCGATCCCGCGGCGCTCGTGGTGCAGCACGTAACCTGAGGCACAAGGGAAAAACGCGCCATAAGAAAGGGCATGAGGAGCGCCGTGGAAAATTTGTATCAGCAACGAGCTTTCTGCCCGTCCACGTGCAGCCAATCATCGGAGGCGGCTTGGTGATTGGGAGGGTGACACCGTTGCAGGAAAAACGGGGCGGGCATGTCTTGTCACACTCGTTGACCGAAAGAGCCGCTTTGCCACCGGCGGCAAGGCGGACAAAAAGAACGCATGTGAGGTCAACCGTGTCATGATTCGTGCGCTCCAAGGGCTTCCCGTAAAAACCATCACACCGGATCGCGGGAAGGAGTTTGCCCGTCACGCAGAGGTAACATCCGTCCTACAGGCACCATTCTACTTCCCTGAGCCACATCAGCCTTGGCAGAGGGGAACCAACGAGAACACGAACGGCTTGCTGCGAGAATATTTCCCGAAAGGACAGGATCTTACGGATATTTCGGAAGATCACATCCAAGAGGTTTTTGATGAGCTGAACAAGCGTCCACGTAAATGCCTCGGGTATCGTACTCCCTATGAAGTTTTCTATAAGAAAAAGTTGCGGCTCTATGATAAATGTTACGGAGACACTTTAAGGTCAACGTAGCATTACAGAATTGATAAGGGGCTGTTGCACGAAACGCTCGTGCAGCAGCCTCAATTTTGTTGCAAAAAAACAGTTCCCGGTGTTTTCAAACACCGAGAACTGGCGTAAAATAAGGGTATGAACAACCAAATTTTACACAAGGATTATACATCCTTCGGAGGCTCATTTCAAGTCAGCCTCCCCCTCAATTTTGAATTTCAAATCGAACAGGACGATCCCGTCCGTCTCCTGCGCCACTGCATCCACCAGATGGATCTTACGGCGCTCTTTTTGAGCTTCCACCGAGCAGAGCGAAACCTCATCGCACCG
>NZ_CP016201.1:2670260-2671286 GCF_001683335.1 Selenomonas sp. oral taxon 126 | reverse complement strand
TTTTGAGCTTCCACCGAGCAGAGCGAAACCTCATCGCACCGCACAAACTGCTCGCCATCCTCATCTATGCCTACATGAACCGCATCTACAGTTCCCGCCGCATCGAGGATGCCTGTCGCAGGGACATCAACTTCATGTACCTCTTGGAGGGCTGTCCTGCGCCCGATCATACGACCATCGCCCGTTTTCGCAAGAAGCACTTCGCTCCCTGTGCCAAGGAGATTCTCGCACAGATGGCACTCCTGCTCGGGGAGGTTGGTGCAGTCTCATTTCAGAACCTCTTTGTGGACGGAACTAAGATCGAGTCCGTCTCCAATCGGTACAGCTTCGTCTGGAAGAAGGGCGTCCAAAAGCACTGCAGCAGGCTTATGGAGAAGCTTTCTGCTTTTCTTGCATACGTGGAGAAGGAGTTCGGTATCCATCTGCGCCATGGCGGGGACATCCACGTCCGACATCTGAAACGACTGCGCCGCCGCTTGAAGCACGTGCAGAAGGCGCAGGGCATCGTCTTCGTCTATGGGAGCGGAAGACGAAAGAGCATGCTTCAGCGTGCAATAGAGACACTGGACACGTATCTTCTCCGTCTGAAGGACTACACGAAGAAACTCCACATCTGCGGGGCACGTAACAGCTTTTCAAAGACCGACACGGAGGCAACCTTCATGCGGATGAAAGAAGATGCGATGAAGAACGGTCAGCGAAAGCCCGCCTACAACCTCCAATATGGTGTAGAGGCATCCTTCATCGTATGGGCAGGTATCTATGCGAATCCGACGGATACAAGGACACTCATCCCGTTCTTGGAAGATTTTCAGGAATACATCGGAACAAGAAGCAGGAACATCATCGCCGATGCAGGCTATGAGAGTGAGGAGAACTACCTGTATCTGCGGGACAAGGGACAGGCATCCTACATCAAGCCGAACAACTACGAGATCAGCAAGAAGCGCAAGTGGAAGAACGACATTGGACGGCGTGAGAACATGGTGTATCTTGCAGGAGAGAACGTCTACCTATGTGCCGAGG
>NZ_CP016201.1:2603376-2670235 GCF_001683335.1 Selenomonas sp. oral taxon 126 | reverse complement strand
GGAAGGGGCAGTGCATCCACGGCAACCACAGCAAGATACCGCTTCAGGAACGGGTAAAACGGTTGGAAGTGAGCAAAGTCTTTCAGCGGGAGCGGGAGGAAAATCTGGCACGGATACGCAGCACGGAGGGAATCCTCCTGCGGATGAACCGGAGCATACAGGTAGAGGGAGCATTTGCACAGATCAAGGAGAACTTCGGATTCCGACGGTTTCTGACGCGGGGACAAGAGAGCGTCTTAGGAGAAGCAATTCTGCTGGCACTTGCGCACAATATCTTGCGGTTGCACGAAAAGATACAGCGGGACACGGTGGGGCGGCATCTTATTGCGCTCAAGGAAGCTGGATAGGACAAGGGACAGAAAAACAAATAAGGGCAGAAGAACAAGGGCGAATACAGGGATCGCCCTTGTTCCTCTGCCCTGTTTTAGTGGATCTTGTCTTTTTGCTGGACTTTTACGAAAATGATGCGCTTCCATGAAAAGAGGGCTACTGTACGAAGACAAATTTTCCTTCGTGCAACATCCCCTTATTTTTTTGCAAGAAAGGTGGTGATGAGGATGATGAGTGTGAAAAGTTTTCTCGAATACGTTGCAACGCTGCCGGAGGATTGCATTGAAGTGAAGACAGAGGAGGAAACACGGTTTCACCTGCCTCGCAAGGAGTCTGTTGTGTGTCCTGCCTGTGGATCGACTTATGCGAGCATAGATAAGTACCATTTGCAGCGTTTGCGCGGGCTTCCTGCTGCGGTCGGGGCTTATTTTTACAACAGGCGGCGCTATCGGTGCAAGGATTGCGGGAAGACGTTTGCCAAGCCGAATCCCTTTCTTGGACGTCGGCAGCGGGCGATTGGAAATCGGCTACGCCAGATCAGAGCGCAGAAAAAGATTACGCAGGGGCAGGTGGTAGAGGCGTGCGGCGTACCGCTGTATCTGTATCGGAAGTATGAGGATAACGCAGAAATACCGTCACTGATGGTAGCGATGAAGATTGCAGACTATCTAAACACGGATGTGTTGGAGCTTTGGGGAGATCAGCTCAGTTCGGCATCGAAGTAAGAGGTGGGCGCTATGACGGAATATGTTGTCACCGTCGGAATCGGTCAGCGGGAGGTCTGCCGATCCTCCTCGGAGGTTGGAGCGATTGCCTATGCAGAGGCGTATGCGCGGAAGTATATGGAGAATGTTTCTGTTCATACGGACGAAGCGCATCCCGTTTTTCTCGTTGATGTTGTTGACGGGCAAATCCTTGTAACCGACTGTGATATGCAGCAAGCGGCGTGGGATCAGTTCATCGAGGAGGATGATAAAACATAGGAAATCAGAGGAGTTTTTCTCTGATACGATAGGGAGGTGCGAAATGAAAAACCGATTGCGTGTCATACGGATGGAACGGAAACTGCGGCAGATGGACGTAGCACAGTTCTCTCATATCACACATCGGACGTACTGGGGATACGAGCGCTGCGATATGCTCCCGAATGTTCTCACGGCAATCCGAATCGCAGATGCACTGGGGATTCGGGATTTGCGTGAGATTTGGCAGGAGGATGCAGAAACCCCCTCGGGCTATCGACACTAGCACGAGGGGGTTGGAAAAAGACATTTGCTTTCCACGGAACAAGACTTTCCACAGCCAGATTCATTGTGAAAAACAAACCGCTATTTGATTATAGCAAAGGTATATGAATCCGACAAGTGGGAGGTGCATTAGAAAGCAAGCAAAAAGGGGGGATCGTAAGTGCCGGGCAATCAGGAAACCATCGACACGCTTAGGAAGAAGAATCAGGCACTGGAACGAAAACTCCAGTATTTAGAAACCGTCATCGAACTGCACAATATCTGCACGTTCGAGGAGAATTTACACAAGTTCAAGCTAAATGTCCGATCCGGACTTCGACAGGTCGCAGCAGAATTTCAGGCAATGGAATACGCTCCGGAGAATGCAGAGCGGGTACGCGATCTCATCGGTTTCTTGCAGCACGTTATCAAGGAGCTGGAACGCTTTCTCTATCCTGCTGCGGCACAGGACGAATCGGCATATACAGGAGGAAAAGGGCATGAAGACGCTTAGTTTTATCAACTTGAAGGGCGGCGTAGGCAAGACGACGATTGCAACGAATCTTGCCTATCTGGTCGCAGAGTCATGGGGGCTGCGCGTCCTTTTCGTTGACAATGATAAGCAGGGCAACGCCTCACGTTGGTTCGGCGCGGATGAAGAAAAGGGGACGCTCACCAATATTTTGATGGATGGTGCAAAGGCGAGCGACGTACTTCAGCACTCACGTTATGAGGGGATTGACTTCATTGCCTCCGATATGGGGCTGATTGAAGCCAACTATGCTGTGATCGGCGATCAGGAAACGCGGCAGGATGTCATTTTGAAAAATGCGCTGGAGGAGATTGCCGGCAACTATGACCTCTGTATCATAGACAATCCTCCGGATGTGAACATGAGCGTGTTCGAGGAGGGCATGGACGCACGCCGCAGTTATTTCGACAGCATCCTGCCGACAAGCACGGCAGAGGGGAAGTCGTCCCTCCCGTCTCCCGCCGAGGTCTTCGGGCGCGCCTATCCTGCGCGCATCGAGGAACACGCACGCGCCGTGCTGCTGGAACAGGACGCGCGCACACTTTCCGGTCTGCTCAGAAAGGGACACGCGCCCGCCGACGTACAGGAAGCGTACTTCGGACACAGCCTATTTCGGAGGCTTACGGAGGACGAGAAAGAGCGCTGCCTCTTTGAGAGCGACGCCATCACGACCCTGATGGAGCGCGAACAGGCACGCAGCGACGGCGAGCGGGCGCACGCCAAAGAGCGCTTTGCGGAGGAAATGCAGCGCCTATGGGCAGCGTATGAGGATGATGTGCGGGAGAATCCGAACACCATCCCCTTTGCCGAGGGGCGCGTCGTGGCGAAACTCATCGACGAAGAAGATTTCTCGGCGTATACCATGCAGAGCGTCCTCCTCGAGGAGAGCCGCTGCGCATGGGATGATGAGGAGCGACAGGCGTATGCGGACAAGCTCGTTGCGGAGGCATTGCAGCTGAGAGCCGCGTATGACCGTCTGGATGACGCGCCCTGCATAGAACGCGCGGAGAACGTGGAAGAACTCTACGCGGCAATGCTGCACGAGGCGCGGCAGAGCGCATACGACGGACTCCTCGACGATACCGATGAGGAGCGCGTCATTGCCGAACTCGTCGCCGAGGACTTCGCCCGTGAGGAGCTTGCCGCAGCCATGCGGCAGCATTCGCCCCTGCTCCTTGCCCCCGCACGGGACAAGGAGGCGTATATCGACGGCGTTCTTCATCGGCGCGGGCAGGGGAAGAAACCCTATCTGAACGACGCGAAGAAAGCCTACATCAGCGCGTATGACCTCTATCGCCGCCGCCTCCTCGCCTATGATCGTCTGCTGCACACGCAGGGAAAGAGCGTTGACATGGACTATCCTGCCGCTTGCACGCTCCTCACGCAGCAGCTCATCAGGGACAAGAAAGCGACGCGGGACGATCTGAAAGACCTCCTGCGTGCCGACAAGGACGCCCGCGCAGGGCGCGATGGGAAGGGGCAGGAGCGGCAGACGGGGGCAGAAGAGCGGCAGGAGGAACGGGCACGCGCCCGCAGCCTCAGCCCTGACAACTGACACAGGAAAGGAAGAGCAAGATGAACCACAAACGACTTCAGACAGCCGTCATCATCGGCTGCCTCCTCGGCGTCACTGTTCCGTTCGGAGCGATGGCGATCTCCCATCGTCCTGCGGACGCAGCCATCTTCGTTATCGACGAGAAGAACATCGCCGAGGCAGTCAAGACGGCAATCACCACAGCCGAAATCCTCACCACCGAGCAGCAGGAACTCGCGTTCAAACTGCTGGACGCAAAGAAGCTCGACCTAAAGATCATCGCTGACTTCCTGCAAAAGCATACGAACGTCCAGATTCAGATGAAGGAGGGCAACTTCAGCAAGACGCCTGACCAGCTCCGTCAAGAGGGACTCAGCACAGGCATACTCAATCAGCACACGAGCGTTCAGTCCGTCCTCATGGACGAGATTGGATCCATTGAGTCCGTCTTGAACACAGAGAGCAGCCTTGTCGATCCCTACCACGAGAGCGTCAAGAATCATCGCATACTGGATGCAAGCTATCAGGATGCGGCTAGGAGCGCACAGAACGCGCAGCGTGCAAGCGAGACACTGAACAAGGGCGTGCAGCAAGCCGTAGAGGCGTCGAACAGTGCCGAGGGCGAGCAGCAGCTCCTCCAGTCCGGCATCCAGATCGCCGCTGCGAACTACTACATGAACCGCAACACCAACGAACTCCTCGCCAACCTCCTAGCCATGCAGGCAGAGGAAGCCTACGTCGCCAATCGTGAGCGGGCAATCATCGAGCGGCGCGAAGAGGCGAGCAAGGAGAGCCTAAAGACCTTTGTAGGGAAGTAAGTGAATATAGACAGAAAAAATTCAGATGTTCAACTTGAACATCTGAACGCCTTTAGGGGGTTATTCACATTTAGAAGGGAGTCACTATGACAAAGTACCTTCCTGCCGTGCTGCTTGCCGTCCTCGTCCTTGCCCTGCCCGATGCCGCGCTTGCTGCCGGCAACGATACCATCATCAACGCGGGGACGGGACTGGGCGGTACATTCGATACGAAACTCCGTGAGATCGCGGGCGGCATCGTCACAGCAATGAACATCGTCCTTATCATGATGACGGTCATCTCGGGAATGATGATTGCGTTCGGTCTTGAGGACGGTAAAAAATTTATATGGCAGGTCATGCTCGGGGCAGGGCTTGCCGCAAATTTCGGTGCGTTCATGCTGGACGTGGGCTTCTGGGACTTTGCCGGCAAATACGCTGCAACGACGAACGCCGTCACCTACTTCGAGCCGCAGCTCGCCAAGACATCAAGCGAGTGGAACATCCTCGGCAAATTCATGGACAACTACACCGAGCATATCATCACGCCCGGCGCAGCGAACATCCTGCCGTACTGCCTCAAACTCCTTGTCGTCCTTGCCGTCGTACAGGCGACATGGGAGATCACAATGAAGTTCGCCTCGGGCGACAAAATACAGTATATGATCCAGATGACGCTCAAGACCGGCTTCTATATGTTCCTCATGGTCAACTGGATCAGCCTCATGGGCGCGCTCTCGGATGGATTCGAGCTGCTCGGCTACAAGGCGGGCGGCAACAATGCGGCAGGTGCGAGCAATATTGTTGGCAACAACTGCGACCAAATCGTGAAGTTCTCCATTGATATGGTCAACGCAATATGGTCGGAGGTGTCATTTGCGAGTCTCGGCATCCTGCTCATCTCCGTCATCGGACTGTTTGCCATTGTCTACTGCCTCTTCATGACCGCGCTCGAAATGTTCATGGCGCGCATCGAGTTCTATACGATGGCACTCCTCACCATCCCACTGCTTGCCTTCGGCGTCACGGAGAAATTCGCATTTCTGACCGAAAAGGCAATCGGCGCGATGTTCAACCTCGCAATCAAAATCTGCGTCATTGCGTTCATCAGCAGCATGGCAGTACCGTTCATCGAGAGCTTTACGAAGGACTTTCAAGCATCGAAGGGCTTCGGCTCGGACGTGGGCATCATCCTTCAGGCAATCCTCGCCTGTGCCATCATCTACTTCCTCACGAAGAAAATTCCTGCGCTCGTCACAGGGCTTCTGAACGGCTCTCCGCAGCTCGGCGGCAGCAGCATGGTCGATATGGCAAGAGGCGGCGCAGGAACAGCCGTCGCAGTCGCCTCGGGCGGCGCATCCCTCGCAGGACAGGTGACAGCAGCACGGACGGCGGCAATGGCAAAGGGCGCGGGCGGGGTGCGCGGAACGCTGACGCAGCTCGGGCGCAACTATGCAATGAGTCGCAGCCCCGTGCAGAGCTATCGTGGGGCGATGCAGTCGTTTAATGAAACATTGAGAGATACGAGCGATAAGCGTCTTGCTCAAATCGTACAGACGGTTAAAGATCAACAAGGTAAATAAGGGGGGCATAAACTAAAAAGAAGGGCAGCCGTATCGTTGCTGTCCTTCTTTGCACATCGTTTTAAGAGGCTTGAAATGCCCAATGTCGAGCTTCTGCGGCATCCTCTTTAATCTGTTGAATGTCTCCTTCCAGACGTTCGATTTTCGCATTTAAGCGTTCAATCGTTTTTGCCATCTCGTAGATGGTGTCAAGCATCATCGCTTCCTTGTCCTCGCGGCTCAGATTGTCATAGCGTGAGGGGGCTTCTGCGGGTGTGACCTCTTGGGTCACGGGTACAGGAGGTGCTTCCGCCTTTTTCTTACTCCCGAAAAATCCCATAACGATCATCCTCCTTGTCTGTTTTTCACCGTTACACTGATTTTATCGCATTGCCGTTTTCTTGTCAATTTCGGAAAGGAGCACCGTGCATGAAGCGCAGCATTTTCGTCCTTCTCCTCCTGCTCGTCCATCATCTTCTGTTTGCGGTGTCGGCGTTTGCCTACAACGAGGATACGGGCGCGCTTGACCGCGAGGGCAAGAAGGGCATGATGCGCGGCGCGATGATCTGCCCTGTCCTGAAGGGCGGTCAGCCCTATATGGTGGTTACATCCCCGCAGGGATGGCGTATCCATCCGATTACGGGGAATCAGAGCTATCACAAGGGTGTCGATCTCGACGCAGATATGGGGGACGATATTGTCGCTGCTGCCGCAGGAACGGTGATACTCGCGGGGTGGGTGGATGGCTACGGCAATACCGTCATGATTAACCACGGTGGCGACCTCACAACGCTCTACGGGCATAACAGCAGTGTCGTTGTCAGCGACGGACAGTCGGTACAGCAGGGACAGCTCATTGCCAAGGCGGGATCAACGGGCAACTCAACGGGACCTCACTGTCATTTTGAGGTGCTGCCCGATGGCGATTCGGCGGTCGATCCGGGGCTTTATGTCCCCGGGCTGCTCGAACTCGAGCGTGCGGAGGGCGGCGGCAATATCGACGGACACGCACCACATACGGATTCCCACGGCAGTTTGGTGGACTTTGTTGTTGCCAACGACTTTGCAAAGCCCGTCTACGATGTCATCGAGAAGACGGTCGACCTCGCACGCAAGGGCATTTCTCTCGTGCGGGAGTATATCGCCTCCATCTTCTTTGTCCTCATCACGATTGATCTCGCCCTCGGCGCGATGGCGAAGGTGACCGCCTCGGGGGGCGATCAGGAGCCGCTCATGCGCTGGATCATCCAGCGGACACTCTTCTATGCGCTCTGTCTCTTCCTCCTCTTTGAGTGGAGCGATGTGGTCGGCAATCTGTCTCTCTCGGGACTGCCCGTCCTCGGCGGGCTTGCGGGCGGGCATGGTGCAGAGGGCGTACAGGCGTCGCAGAACGCGCTGTCCGATCCGACACAGATCATCCAGAAGGGCGTCTCCATCATTGCGCCTGTCATCAACGAGGCGATGAAGGTAGAGGGCATTATGGATCTCGTCTTCCACGGACAGACGGCGCTTATATGTCTTGTCTTCGGCGGAACGCTCTTCATCCTCTTCTGCATCATCGGCTTGCAGATTGCCATTGCCTACATCGAGTTCTACCTCGTCATTCTCTTCTCGTTCACGTCCTTTACCTTTGCGGGGGAAAAGCATGTCCGAAAGTACGCCTCCAACGGGCTGAACGGCGTCTTCGCCGTCTCCCTCAATATCATGTTCTTCTGCCTTTTCTCCCTCATGCTGCAAACGACACTGGAAAAAATTGCGGTCGAGGGACTCGTGACGCAGAACACCGTCGCCGAGGCGCGTCCGTCCGGGGGCGGTGCAACGGGCGCAGCGGGCGAGCCGATCAAGAGTATGCAGGATCTCATGAGCCGCATCCGTCAGGTGGAATCCTACTACGGCAATTACCACTGTGATAATGGACTCGGCTATTACGGTGCGTATCAGATCAACAAGGACTACTGGGACAAATGGTGCAGCGACTATATGAACGCCTCGCCGAGTGTCTTTCTTGATACGGATGCGAACTATACGCGCTGGACGGGGAGCGGCGCGTATGATACCGCTCCCGAGCCGACGCATACCGCATACCCGTGGTCGCCGAAGAATCAGGATCTCGTTGCCGAGTTTGTCCTAACGGGCTACTATCTCGACTATGGCAGCTACGAAGCCGCAGCGCGTGCATGGACACGCGGGACAGGAGGAATGTGGGATGCAGAAGGGACACGCTACTGGAACGAGGTGCTCGGCAAACGCGGCGACGGCGGCGGCAGCAGCGAGGTCATGCGCGTCAAGGCGGTTGCGAACATCGTCCTCCTCATGCAGCTCACGCTTATCACACTCATGTTTATGTTCTTTGCCGACCGCGTGTCGAAATTCATCATGACACAGTTCGGACAGCCGGGCTTCCGTCTGACCAACGAACAATAATGAGTGAATATTTGCTAGAAAAATTCAGATGTTCAACTTGAACATCTGAATAAAACAGGGATATATTCATGAAAGGAGCATTCCAATGAAAACCATGAAGAAAATGCAGTCAAGTCTCGGCAGGGGCGCAAAACTCTCCCTCATGGCTGTTGGTGTTGTTGCCATGCTCACGGGCGGGATTGGCGTAACGTCGGCATGGCATCATATTCCGGGCGTGACAGAGCCGTTCGATCCACCGAATTACTACAACCCGCTGACCGTCTCTATCCCTGACAGCGCACCGTCCCCCTTCGCTCTGCGTGATCTTGCTGCGCAGGGCGGGACGGTCTATGATATGACGCGCGATATTAAATCCGTCCTCTACGGGGAGAAATTCCTGAACATCCTTACGACCATTGTCGAAAAGCTCGGGATTGCCAAGATCGATCATCAATCTGTCTCGTCCGATCTGCTTGCGGAAGGGACGAATCACACGCAGGAGATGCAGGATCGTGGCTACGAGGTCGCGCAGATTGAAGAGTGGAAGCGTGTGGAGCAGAGTCCTCTCTTCCACGGTTTTGACGAGAAGGAGGAGAAGTACAACGCGCCGCGTGACAGTATGGGACAGCGGCGGGTGCTTGCAGATGCCTATACCTCCTATGCAAAGGGGGCGCAGCTCGCGATCAGCGACCATGCAGAGAGTGATGCCGTCATGCAGAAGCTCCTTGACGCACTCGCGCACGCGAAGGGTGAGATGGAGATTCGACAGATCGGGGCACAGATCGAAGCCCTCAGTGCGGCAGAAGACGCAAAACGTACCGCACTCCTCGCGGCACTCACTGAACTCAAGGCGACTAAGCAGCGCGAAGAGACAGATCGGGCACTGGAACACCAGCGGCAGGTCGAGCGTTCAAAGGTCGTGGTTGCCGATCCGTTCGACAAGGAAGCCGTCAAGGCAAGCGGCTACGAACGCCGTAAGCCGCTCGGATTTGTGCCGTTTGAATGACGCGCCCTGTTGCTCTTTTGCCCCGTTCACGCTATAATTGGAACAGGAGGCGAGGATGATGGAGAAGATGACCTATAAATATAACCCGTCGGATTATGACGAGGTGCTTTGTAAGTATATGACGGCGTTTTATCGGGCGTATGAGGAAAAAAACCGCCCTTTTATGATTTCTGAAATGGAACATCTTTTTTCTGAAACGAAATATGCCATGAAAGAAGGGGATATTTCGTCAGGTGAACGTGAGGAAATGCTAGAATATTTTGGAGGGTTGATGGATGGTTGATTTGAGCCATGTGGAATGGATACCGAACCGCTTTGGCGGGTCTGAGAGCAAATGGGCGATGGAATATGATGGAAAACTATACATGGTAAAGTTTCCAGATCCGAATCGAGCGCCGAAGCAGACGACACTGAGCTATATCAACAATCATTATTCGGAGTACATTGGATGTCACATCTTTCAAATGCTTGGGATTCCCGCACAAAATACCTTTTTGGGACGCGGAACGCCGCCCAACAGCAAGAGAGAGAAGACTGTTGTTGCCTGTGAGGTGTTTTGTCAGGACAAGCCCGGCTGCCTGATTGAGTTCAGCAAGTTTTTTCTGCATGAAACAGACAGTCAGAAACGGAACAAAACTACGATTGAAGATGTTATGCGTGTGATTGAGGAGGATGTGACAATAAAAAATAAAGAGCAGCTAAAAAAATTCTTTTGGGATATGTTTGTCGTGGATGCGTTGATCGGAAATGGTGATCGTCATTTAGATAATTGGGGTGTTATAGAAGCGCCGGACAGATCACTTTCACCTGCCCCTATATACGATTGCGGATCTGCACTTTCCCCCTTGTCCTCTGATGAAAAAAAGGCGACTCTTTTAGAAAGTGACGGCAGCTTTAAGAATACCGAGTATAATCTGTGTTCTGTATATCGCTATCAAGGAAAACGAGTCTTTTATCACGAAATCTTCAAGAACCCGCCGGAAGACCTGCGTCGTGCCATTCAGCGCATTGTGCCACGGATCAAGGCGGCATCCGCACGGATCGACGACCTCATCGACCGCACAGAAGGGCTTTCAGACATCTCCAAAGAGTACATGAAAAAGTCCCTCGCCTTGCGCAGGGAGCAGATTCTTCTGCCGGCACTCAAGAAGTGCAACGAAAAAGATCATACATCTGCGCGCGGCGCGGGCAGATAATCCCACAGAAAGCGAGCTGCAAACTGTAAAGTTTGCAGTTTTTTCATTCTGCAAGCCCTTATACTTCTAAGGGAGGAGGCTGACAGAATGACGACTGTACACAGACTTTCAGAGGAGCGCAGCAGGTTCTTTTCCGATCTGCGCTACAACAAGAATCGCTTCATCGACTTTCTGGGGGCGATGGCAAAGCACTACAGACACCCAATCAGTACGCAGGTCGGATTGTTCTTTCACGGCAATGCGGTAAGCGAGGCGTATGCGCCCGCTGCCACATGGGCGTATCTGAATGCAGACCTGCGCGATGATGCGCGCGGCGTTCCCGTTCTGAGCAACGAGGCGGCGAAGGATGAGCTGCATTATTTCTACGATATGAGCGATACGCGCGATTCTGCGCGGCAGAGGTTAGAGGCGCTGATCTGGCGTTATGATGACGAACGCGACGGGGCGTTCCTCAGAGCGCAGCTTGGCGCAGAGGGCAAGGAAACGGCGGCGGCGGTGGTGGATACCTGCCGCACGCTGGCAGAAAGCCGCACAGACGCGAAGGAGCGTGAGATCGTCGCGCTCGGCGCTGCATACGTCACGCTCTCACGTCTCGGCTTCGATGCGGAGGATGTGGTAGGACTTCCCCTCATCCTCACCGAATATAACGATGTAGACGCAGAAAAGACGCTCACGGAGATTCGGGCGATTGCACAGGAGGTTCTGAACCCCGTTGCGCGGCATATTCGTGAGGAGGCAAGAAACCATGCAAAAGAACATGATCCCGCTGGAAGAACACATCCGTCTATGGCAGACGCTGGCGAATCCGTCGGCGACCGCCGAGGAGAAGGAACAGGCACAGGATCAGCTCTGGGACGCACGTCTGGAGATGAAGGAGAGAGAACTGTCGAAGACGTTCTATCATCAGGAGGAGGCGCAGGTATTTCCCGTGGTCTTTCCGGAGATGTCACAGATCCCGCTGCGCCTGTGGGAGACGCAGCCGACGGAGATTCGGAAGAAACTCAGCGCACAGCTGACGGTGTACCTGACGTTCTGGGAGGAGGACGACGCAGACGATCCGTGGAGGGCGGTGGAGCGCATGATGAAGGAGGCGAATCTCCATCCGTGGGGCGGACTGGACGAGATTCTCAGGGAGAAGAACGAGGAGGAGAGCGAGCGCAACGCGTGCGAGATATGGGGGAATCCGTACCGGGAGGAGGACGAGGAGCAGAACTAGCACCAGTCGATCTGTCTGCCATCGACTACGCGGCAGATATGTCCTCGACGAGCGGCAAGCGGGCGGTCTTTGCGCGCAATCTCGCGGCAATCCGCGTGATGAAAGCTCTGGAGGAGCGTGAAGTCCCGCCGACGAGCGAGGAGCTGCGCCTTTTGCGGAGCTACAGCGGCTTTGGTGGGATTCCCGAGGCGTTCGACCCTGCAAATAAGGCGTGGTCAAAGGAGTATGACGCGCTGCGCAGACATCTGACGGAGGCGGAATTTTCCTCTGCGCGTGCGTCTACCCTAAACGCCCACTACACGCCGTCCGAGGTCATTGCGGGAATCTATGAGGGGCTTGCCCATATCGGTTTTCAAGGCGGGAATGTGCTGGAGCCGTCGTGCGGCGCGGGGCGTTTCTTTGACGCGATGCCGGAGGAAATGCGAAATGAGAGCCGCCTGTTCGGCGTGGAGGTCGATGCGCTCTCTGCCCGCATTGCACGGCTTGCACATCCTGACGCAGAAATCGCGCAGCAGGGCTTTGAACGGACACGCTTTGCCGACGGGTCGTTCGATCTTGCCATCAGCAACGTGCCGTTTGGCGATGAGATTATCACGGGCGATCCGAAATACCTCGGCAAGCGGCTGCGTATCCATGACTACTTTCTGAACAAGATGATCGACGAGGTACGCCCCGGCGGTCTTGTGGTCGCAATCACCTCGAAGGGGACGATGGACAAGGGCAAGGAGCGCGTGCGCTCGATGCTCGCGGACAAGGCGCGCCTTGTGACGGCGCTGCGGCTGCCGGAGACGGCGTTTTCCGCTGCGGGTACGCGCGTAATCTCCGATCTGCTCGTCTTTCGGAAAAAAGATCCGGCGCGTTCGCCCACTGAGGAGCAGCAGGATGCCCTTGCCGCCGTGGACTGGGAGGGTGTTGTCTATCACACGCCGGCTGGGGAGAACATCAACAAGTATTTTTATCACAACCGCGCACAGGTGCTGGGGGAGTTCTCCACGCGGTCGGGGGCATACGGGCGCGAGCAGACCGTCGTTCCGCCCGAGGGGCAGAATCTTGGTGCTGCGATCAGAGAGCGTCTGACGGCGCTTCCGACCGGTATCTATACGCCCACCCCGGAGACGCTGCCCATTCCCGTGCAGGAGCAGCGGGAGCAGCGTGCATCCATGGGGTTCTATGTAGAGGATGGGGCACTCTGTTTTGTGGATACGGAGGGCGCGCGCAGCGTGCCCGAGATGTCCGATAAGGATCGGGCGCGTGTGATCTCTGCCGTCCATCTGCGCGATGCGGGTCATGCACTCCTGAGCGCGCAGCAGGAGGAGTGTTCCAATGAAGAACTCTATGCGCTCCAAAAGAAGCTCACGGAGCGTTATGAGGATCATGTGCGCCGCTATGGGCGTATTGTGCAGGATAAGACACTCAAAAAACTCTTCGGCGTCGATCCCGGCAGCAACTTCATCGCAGCGTATGAAATCTATGACAGCAAGAAGAACTTCATCCGCAAGGCGGATATTTTCACTGAGCGTACCATCGTCCCGCAGCGCGTCCCGACCGAGGCGGAGAGTGCAGCCGATGCCCTGACGATCTCCATGCAGCAAAAGGGCGGCGTTGATCTCTCCTATATGGCAGAACTTACGGGAAAGCCCGCAAGCGACCTCATCAGCGAACTCGAATTCAAGCAGATTTTCTACGATGAGGCAGAGGGCTATGTGCAAGCGGACGCCTATCTCTCCGGGGATATTCGTGGAAAGATGGAAGCCCTCGAAAAAAGGCGCGCTGCCATCGAAAAGGAGCTTGCAGAAGGGAGCGGCGCGGAGGCGTCGCCGGAAGCGCGCACTGCGCTCGAAGCGCAGCTTTTCCGTATTCAGAAAAACTACGCCGCACTTGATGAGGTCAAGCCGAAAGATTTGGAGATCGGCGACATTTCCTGTGGACTCGGCGTGTCATGGCTACCCACGCGCTATATCGAGCAGTTCATCGAGGAGAAATTCCAGCCGGGGTGGTCTGTTGCGGTCGCGTATTCCCCCGAGACAGGCGAATGGCAGGTGAAGCATCCCGCAGACGCGCGCCGCAACCCTGCAACAATGCGCTGGGGGACGAAGGAAAAGGATGCCTATGAGCTTCTGAGCGGGGCACTCAACTTTCGGACGCCTGTCGTCTATGTCCCAACAGACGATGATAAAAAGAAGATCGTGGATCGCGAAAAGACCATCGCAGCGCAGATGAAGCAGCAGGAGATCAAGGATGCGTTTCAGGAGTGGCTCATCCAAGACACGCAGCGCGTACAGTTCATCACTGACTACTACAACCGCAATTTCAACAACATCCGTCCGCGTGAGTACAGCGGCGCCCATCTGCATTTTCCGGGGATGTCGAACTCTATTTCCCTCAACGCGCACCAGAAGGACGCCGTGGCACACAGCCTTTACGGCGGCAGCACGCTTTTCGCGCACTGTGTCGGTGCGGGCAAGACCTTCGAGATGGTGGCGTCCATCATGGAGGCGAAGCGGCTCGGCATCTCGCACAAAGCACTGATGATCGTTCCGGGACATCTGACGGAGCAGACAGGCGAGGAGTTTCAGCGGCTCTACCCACAGGCGAAAATCCTCGTTGCGACAAAGAAGGACTTCGAGAAGCAGAATCGGCGGGAATTCATCGCGCGCGTCGCCACGCAGAACTGGGACGCCGTCGTGATGAGCTACGAGCAGTTCAAGCGGATCAAGGTCTCGCAGGAGCGGCAGGAGGCACTCTATGCGTCCGAGATCGAGCGCATACGGGAAGCCCTTGAAAGCGAGAATGTCATTCGGTCAGGGGACAAGCCGCACAGCGTTCGTCAGCTTGAGAAAAAGAAGAAGAGTCTCGAGGCGAAGCTGGAGAAATTGCAGCAGGAAGGAGAAAAGAACAGGGAGGGCGTGATCGACTTCGAGGAACTCGGCGTTGATCGGCTCTGTGTGGATGAAGCGCATTATTTCAAGAACCTCTACACGCCGACGCGGCTTTCCGGTGTCGCCGGTATTGGTACGAGTGAATCAGATCGCTCATGGGATCTTTATCTCAAGTGCCAGTACATCAACGAGATCACGAACAACAAGGGCGTGATCTTTGCGACCGGCACGCCTGTCTCCAACTCTATGACGGAACTATTTACGATGCAGCGCTATCTCGCCGCGCCCCGTCTTTCCGCGCAGAAGCTCTCCCATTTTGACGCATGGGCGGCAAATTTCGGCGAGATCACCGTGGGCTTAAAGCCGGAAGGCAGGGATTATCAGCTCAAAACACGCTTCGCCAAATTTCACAATCTGCCCGAACTCATGAATATGTTCAAGGAGTTCGCCGACATCCGTACATCGGATATGCTGAAAGGGACAATCAAAGTCCCCGAAGCAGAGTATGTTGTCGAACGCATCCAGCCCTCCGATGAGCAGCGGGAGATCATCGACACGCTTGCCATGCGCGCGCAGGACATCCGCTCCGGCAAAAAGAACCGCGTGCCCAAGGTGGACGGTGGAATGACGGAGGACAGTATGCTCCTCGTCACAAACACAGGGCGCAACCTCGCCCTCGATCCGCGCATCATTCATCCCGGGCTGCCCGATCACAAGGACAGCAAGGTCAACCGCTGCGTCGAGAACGTCCTTGCCACCTATCGGGGGAATATGGAAAACAAAGGGACACAGATCATCTTCTGCGACCAGTCCACGGCGACCGGCAAGGGCAAGGGCGGCTTCAACGTCTATGACGACATTCGGACAAAGCTCATCAGGGCGGGCATTCCGAAGGAGCAGATTGCCTTTGTGCAGGAGATGAAGACGGAGAAGCAGAAGGATGCGCTCTTTCAGAAAGTGCGCGAGGGCGAGGTGCGCGTCCTGCTCGGCTCGACCGATACGCTCGGTGTCGGGACGAACGTGCAGCATAAACTTGTTGCGACGCATGATCTCTCTGTGCCGTGGCGACCTGCCGATCTTGAGCAGCGGATGGGGCGTATCATTCGCCCCGGCAACGAAAATGAGAAGGTCAAGATTTTCCGCTATGTCACCGAAGGGACATTTGATGCCTATATGTGGCAGATCGTAGAGAACAAGCAGCGCTTCATCTCTCAGATCATGACCTCGAAGACACCCGCGCGCTCGATGCAGGACGTGGATGAGACCGTTCTCAGCTATGCGGAGATCAAGGCGATTGCAACGGGCAATCCCTTCATCAAGGAGAAAATGACGCTAGAAAACGACCTCTCGCGCATTCAGATTGCGAAATCTGCCTATCTCAGTCAGCAGCAGCATCTCCAAAATCTCATTCATCGGGACTATCCCGCGCAGATCAAGGAGAAGAAGGAGGCGCTGGATCGGCTCTTGGACGATCAGCAGCGCATGGAGGAGCATACACTACAGATCGACGGGAAAGAGTCTTTTGCAATCACGATGAACGGCGTACTCTACACCGACCCGAAGGAAGCGGGGAAAGCATGGGGCGAGATGCAGAAGGTTGCCGGGGCGATGCTACGCTTTCAGGGCGAATACAAGGGGCTGAAATGCCGCGTCGTCATCGACCACATGACGCAGACGCCCATGCTCGCGCTCTACCACAAGTCGACCTATCGCGTGCGGATCGGCGAGCGACCGCAGGACACCTTCACGCGGCTGAAACATCTGTCCGATACCATTGTCGAGCGCATTACGAAGCAGAAAGAGGACATTGTGCAGACGGAGAACAATCTCGTCCGCGCGAAGGAGGAGCAGGGACGCCCCTTTGCCCATGCAGCGGAGGAGCGCGAGAAGACTGCGCGCCTGAGAGAGCTGGAAGGACTGATGCGCGCATCCGAGGAAGAGTCAATCGCTGCGACCGCTGTGCCGGCGTATAAAAAGCTGCCGGAAAAGTCATTTGCTGCCCGCATCGACGAGATTGCCCGCAGCAAGCAGCGCAGGACTGCGCCACAGCGAGCAGCAGCGGCGAGATAGGAGGGACATCATGAAACTGCATTCCAACCAACCGCATATCCATGACCGCATTGCCGCATTGGAGACCATCTCGCAGGAGGAGGCAATGGAGCTTTACGGCGACGATTGCCGAGAGAATCCGGAAAACGGCATTTTCGACCATTATCCGGGGCAGCTCGTGTGGGATGGTACGACGCACAGGCGTGTCGATGAGGAGGCGCAGGGGTGATGGCAGCGACGCAGAAAAAACCGTATACCAAGAAAACTGACGAAGAAATCTATGAGGCGACAACCAATAAGATCCTCTCCCTCATGGAGAGCGGAAAGCTGCCGTGGCAAAAGGGATGGGACGGGAAGGTCGGCGCGTCGATCTTCCACGTTCCCATCAACGGGAAGTCGGGGCGTCCCTACGGCAGCCCCTTGAACAGCCTCTATCTGTCCTGCATCATGGCAGAGAAAGAGAGCGACGATCCGCGTTTTTTCTCCATCGGAGTTCTCAAGCAGCAGAACAAGATTCACAAAGAGCGTGTGGAAAAGTACCGTGCGGAGGGAAAGGAGATTCCGCGCGAACTCCTGTGGGAGTACCGCACGAAGGAGGGGGCGAAGCCGACCACCGTTTTGCAGCGTTGGCACGTCACGCAGGATAAATACGGCAACGAGCTGCCCGAGGATGAGCAATACTGGGCAAAGAAATACGTTGCGCTCTACCATGCTTCGGACTGTCTGCGCCGTGAATACCATCGGGACGCCGAGGGAAACCGCCTGTATGGAGCGGACGGCAAGCCTCTTTATACCGATCATCCCCTAAAGGCGTATGTGGAAAAGGAGAAGCGCTATACGCACGAGGAAGTCCATGAGATTGCCGAGGCAATCCTAGCGGGAAGCCATGCGGTCATCAAGCACGATCAGGCAGACCGTGCCTTTTACAGTCTGAGCAACGATGAGATCCACCTGCCGCCGAAGGAGGCATTCCCGGAGCTTGCGGACTACTATGCGACGGCGCTGCACGAACTCGCGCATTGGACGCGGCACGCCTCGCGCCTTGATAGGGAGAGGTTCGGAGGATTCGGCTCACCCGACTATGCGCGTGAGGAGCTGCGCGCCGAGCTTGCGACGGCGTTCCTCTCACAGGAGTTCGGACTTCCGTCGAACATCGAGGGTCATGCTGCGTATCTGCAAAGCTGGATGCAGGAACTCAAAGAGGACAAAACGGCGTTCGTGCAAGCCGTTTCGGATGCGAAGCAGATCGTAGGGTATATCAAAGACTTTATCCCTGCGCATCTGCGCGCACGCACAGAGGATGCCCCTCCGGTCGAGGTCGCAGCCCCCGAAAAAGAGGCGCAGGAGCGCGTACAGAGTCCGCAGCTCGTGGAGGCAGAAATGAAGCAGCGCACGAACGAGCGGCTTGTTGAGATCAAGGATACGGACTTCATCCCGCAGCACACGGATGATTCTCTGCACGTCACCGTATTTCAGCCGAAGGAGGGACGTGACGCTGCGCAGGGCAGCAGGTTCATCCAAGACTTTGACCGTGTATATGACGCCAATTTTGACCGCGAGACCTTCAGCCTTGATCGGCTCTACGAGAAGCTCAACCGCGACGACCGACCGAATGCCGATACGATGCGCAGCATGAGCGTCGGCGATCTCATCGAGGTGGACGCGCGCGTCTTTCGTGTCGGCAGCGTGGGCTTTGAGGAAATGCAGCTGCACCCGTACAAGGACGATTTCATCCTCACGACGGCTTCCTCCGAGAGCATCCAAAAACAGCAGGAGGAGGCGAGGGAAGCGGTCGGAGAGGAGCTATATACTGCCTATCAGAAGAAGTTTCATGATGTCTTCTATCGTGGGGAAAATCCGTATTTGCCGATTGATCGCTTTGCCGATCCGCGCTATCGTGAGATGGATGCGGACTACGCGAAGGAGTTTCGGGAGCGCGTCTATCTCTGCGGGCTGTCGAGTCTGCGCCCGACCGATGAGAAGGGATGGCGCGACGCAGATCGTCTCTTTGCAAAGACGCAGCTGGAGGCGGGTGTCCCGTTCCCGCGCATCGCGGGGGCAATCCAGCGCAACAGCCCCTACGCAGTCATCTCGGGCGATCGCGCCTACGGAACGAAACTCGCGCGAAATGTTGCCGCAGAACGTGAGCGGGAAAAGGGGCGGGACAGGGCTGCCAGTGCGGCACGATAGAGTGAGAGAAGCTGTTGCACGGATATGGACGGCATGGTAGAATTGAAAAAAAGATTTTTGGAGGTGCATCAATCATGGCGCTTTGTTATCAGCCGGATCAGTATCCGGAACTGCTAAAATCCTATATGCAGGAAGCGTATGCGGCTCTTGAACACGAAGATCAGCACCACTATGAAATGGCTGTCAGCAAGATTACCATGGAGTTGAAATATTTAGTTAAGAGTCACTTCCTTACTGATGGTGAGGCAGAGGAAATGAAATCTTATTTTTGGGGACAAGTTGTATGATAAACTTTAATGAACAAGAAGAAATCTTCAATCATAAGTTTGCCGGATCTGAACGAAAAAAAGCCTTTTTGTTTTGCGGACGGCTTCACATGGTGAAATTTCCCGACCCTGTTCGTGCTGCCAAAAATAAACTGAGCTATATGAACAACCAGTTTTCAGAAGACATTGGATGTAAAATATTTCGCTCCGTCGGCATTCCTACACAGAAAACCTTTTTAGGGACGTATACGAATCCTGAAGGAATGCGAAAAATTGTTGTCGCTTGCGAAGATTTTTGTTCCAACGGGTACGAACTTATGGAGTTCAGCAAACTTGCCCGTATGAATACGGACAGTGAAGCGCGAAATCACTGGGTCTGCAATATTGAGGATGTCATGGACACTATCGATCATATACCTAAAATTGCTGATACGCAGAAAGAGGCGTTCAAAAAGCATTTTTGGGATATGTTCGTTGTTGATGCCTTGATTGGAAATGGTGACCGGCACTTGGATAATTGGGGGGTTTTAACGAAAGGAAATATCATCAAGGACGCTCCTGTATACGATTGCGGATCGTCTCTTTCCGCTTTATTATCCGATGAGCGTATGGCACAGAATTTAGACAATGCCGCAGATTTCAGCAGTGCAGAGTATAATATTCCATCGGCTTATACATATTGCGGAAAACGGGTCTTCTATCATGAGCTTTTCAAAAACCCTCCGGATGGACTGAAAGAGGCAGTACAGCGGAGATGATTTTGAATGCAACGCCCGGGCTTTCTGATATTCGAAAAGAATATCTCAAAAAGGCGATGCAACTACGCTATGATCGTATGTTAGTGCCGACACTGAAAAAGGTGAAAGCAGAAAATGCAGAACCGGATCGTGGGCGCGGCAGATAAAGTGAGGCTGTTGTTTCGTCTCTCCACACCTCAGAAGCAAACATTTCAACACCAGAACAGGGGCTGCCCTTATGAAGAGCAGCCCCTGTTCTGGTGTTGAAATGCTTCATTCCTCGTCATAGTATTCCATTGCCCATACTTTGTATTTCTCGAAGCGTGGGAGAAGGTCTTGCTCGATCTGCAAGGAATCAAAGGATTCTCCGTTGGAAAAATATACGTCCGCTAAACTTTCCTGTATGACCTGATTATCTCCATCCGCACGCAGAAGATCGTTGATGGTCTGATTGACGGTCGTGCAAATAAGACCGTTGCGCGGTTCATGTTCCACAGCGGAGAAAGAGGGGATGATATGCTCTGTTGTTCCGTCTATGTGCAATGGTGACTGCACATAGATGTGGGCAGTTTCATGAAAACTGCTTCCATTGGACAGCCCCAGATAATCAGCAGCCGTATCATAAGCAAGGATACAGGGGGCATCCTTCAAGAGATCGCGCAGGTAATCGTTATAGGTGTGCAGTTCCAAGGCAATCACTCCTTTCTCGCCTTCCATAACTATCTTAAAGCAAAAATCTTCCCGCTGTCAACACGCTGCGCCTATCTCCCCTTTGCACTCTCGGCGAGGATTTCGTCCTTCTCCATCTCCGACATGAGCGACCAGTTTTCTCCCATGCGGCTGTCCTTGCTGCGCGCGACGAGTGCCGCATATTGGGGATCGCTGATCCCTTTTGCAATCGTGCGCGCCGCATCAGTTCCTTGCTGCGCGAACCACTGCTGCCCTTTCCGGAGGACGGTGCAACTGTATAACGTACCCCGTCGCCCTCGCTTTTCCGCTACTGATCGGCAGCGGATTTTTCTTTGCCCAGCTCCGCGCTTTCCTTCGTCATGGCTGCAAGCTCTCCTGCGAGCTTCGATGCCTTTACGGCGAACGGCTTGTTGCGCTCCATGACGCCCGCAGCAATGCCCGCAATCTTTTTCGCCGCCTCGGGCGTGTTGCATCGTTCGGTGAGTTCGCTGTGCATACGGGTGAGTTCAGCAGATTCCTTTGCAAGAGAGTTCTTTCGCTGAACGAGTGCCTCACGCCGATCCTCGAGCGAGCGCTCCTCATCTCTGTATGCTTTCTTCGTCGCGGATGACGCGAACAAGCCGGGCGCAGACTTCTTCTCGAATGCGTCGCGCTCCGTTTTCCATGCTGCCACGTCGTTTTTATAGTAGCCTTCCTGCTTGCGGTGTGCATTCTCGCGTGCACGCAGCTCCTTCCACGCGCCTCCTGCAAAGATGTTCTGTGCGATGAGTTCGGCGCGCTCCGGTGTGAGTACGTTCTTTTGTACCTCTTCCAGTTCCTTGCGCTTTTCGATGATGGCTGCGTCCGTATACCGCTTTGCCTCCGAGAGTATACGAACAACATCGGCGAGTGAAAAGCTCTGTGCGCCCGACTCTTCCACACGTTCTGTATGCAGTTTTGTCTTCGCTGTTTCGATCCGGTCTTTGAAATCCCGCAGCCGCTTCTCGAAGCGTTTCTTTGCAAGCTCGTTCTCAAAGAGAAGCTGATGGATGCGGTTTTCAATATTGCGCGCTGTTCCACGCGCCGAAAGTTTCCGCAGCTCCGGCTGAAGTTTTTTTGCAGCGCGATGATATTTTTTCTGCGCTGTAGTAATCCGCTCTTCGAGTGCGGGCAGCAGCTCCTCGGCAGACTGCGCCTCATCTGCGGTGCTTTTTTCCGCTACACGCACACCCTCGGCGAGTGCCCTCAGATCGCGCAGCTCCGTGCGCGCCGTTTTCATCTCGTGCCACAGTGCGCGCGTATCTTCTTCCATGAAGTCAAGGCGCGCTTTTTCCTGCACCGCATCTCCCCACAGGACGGTCGTCTCCGTTGCTATGAGGTCACGGTGGGCGTCCTCGAGTTCCTTGCGCGCATCCTCCGGCAGATTTTCACGCAGCTCCTCGTATGCGCGCTGTAGATTCACAAGGAGTTCTTCGGCATTTACCTGCCGCACGCGGTCAGTGGCGAGATTCTTCGCGCTGACAAGATGTCTGTGCTTGTCATTGAGCGCACGCAGTCGTTGAAAACGCTCCACGCGCGCATTCTTTTTCAGAATATCGTCGAGAGAAACGGCGAAGTCCGTTTCCGGAATGCGGTCAAGGAGTTCTGCAAGAACGTGATCACCGCGACGCAGCGCGTCTTCCTGCTGCGCCTTGAGCGTCCGATGATCGACACGGACGGGAACACCGTGTTTTTCGAGGACGGCGTTCTGGTTTTTTTCGAAGTCCTCGCGGATATGCAGCAGGTAGTCCTTCCGTTTTTTACCGACCCACTTCTCGGCTTTCACGTAGCCGCCCCGCTCGGGATGCTTCTTGTTGGCGCGCTGGAAGAACTTTTCGGGCGTGCGCTCCTGTTGTCTTTCCTGTGCGTCGATCTCGCGCGTCGAGAACATGATGTGAACGTGCGGCTGCCGCTCTCCGCCGGAGAGTGTGCCGACCTTCTCATGAATCGCCCACGCATAGTAATGATCCGCGAGGTGTTTGGAGAGAAATGCGTCGAGGATTTCTTTCTGCTGCGCAAGGTTTAATTCGTTCGGCAGTGCGAAGATGATTTCTTTGTAACGCTCGCCGTTCGCACGTTCATAACGGTCTGCCGCATGGAAAAATTTCAGCGGGGAATCCTCTGCCAAACGCGGCATCGCGTGTCCCGTGGCGACGCAGCCGCCGCGCATTTCATGAGCGGCTTCGCGGTTGATGTATTGGAGATGGGAGGAGGCGAATGTGCTGTCCGTCCCCTTTTGGAGAACGTCCAAGATGGCATCCGCTGTGCGTTCTACATCGCGCCTTCTTGCGCGAGCGTGAGACCATCGCATAGCCAGACAGGTCTCTCGTCCCCCTCCTCGGAGGTATAGCTGACGCTTGACATCATCCGACAGAAACATAGGAGTGCGTCGCCCTTTAGTACCCACATTCCCGCTGGGCAGTACATGCAGACGAAGTCCTTTTTGGGCAATTTCGTCGATGGTAGGTTGATGAGTGTCGGACTTTGATATGCTGCCGGAAGGGGAGTGGGCGAGGAAGTTCTCGCTATGTCCATCGACTTCTCCTGTCCTTCCTTTGGTTCGTCCAGAGAAATCTCCGAATCCATTCCGTCCAATTCGTCCACCAGCTTCGCGAGTTCCATCTCCTCGTCTCCGTTCAATTTCCTCATGCTCCTTCTCGTTCTGTGTGCGTTTCTGTTCCAGTGCCGCGTCTGTGAAATGCAGATCGAGATGCAGATCGCGGACAGCGACAAGGGCGGACTCGTGAAAACCTTAAAGACGAGAAAGGGAACTTTCCCGTCAACTATTTTCGCGTGGAGGCATGGAGCGCAGTCGCGAATACCTGCAAAGATCGGCTCGCCGTCGGCGATCTCATCAACGTACATGGGCGTCTTGATATGGACATCTATCCCGACGATCAGGGCAAGAAACAGTACCGTGCGAAAATCGTTGCCAATGTGATTGAGTTCCTGACGCCGCGTAAAGACGGACGGGACAAGCCGTCCGTTCCCGAAGACCTCACGACGCCGTTCAATCAGATGGTCATGATAGATGTGGACGATGAGATTCCCTTTTGATTTTCTTGATGGGATGATATTGACGGGAAAGAGTTTGAGCGGTTGAAAGCCGAACTCCTCGCAAAGACGAAAGCGGAGCTGGAAAAGAAATATCCGGGCGAAGAGATCGCCGTAGAAGAATAAAAAAGATGGGACTGTTGCATGAGCGCCCCTTTCGGCTCACTGCGTTCGCCACTTCCCCCGTTGCGACGGGGGAAGCTAATATGCCATAACGAAAAGCCTCCCCCGTGCGACACGGGGGAGGGGGACCGCAAAGCGGTGGTAGGGGCGCCTTGAGCGCTAACACGAACGGGGGCTGTTGTACGGAGTCAAAACAACTTCGTGCAACAGCCCCATCTTTTTTTCATGGAGATATACCGGATGCGGCGCTTAGGTACATCTACAAAAACCGTCGTTATCGCTATCGTGAATGCGGAAAGACATTTTCTGAGGACAGGAGTTTCATCGACGCATATCAACGAATGCCCCGTAGCGTCATCGAGAAAATTGTTCACGCACACGGGGAACTCGTCAGCGCAGCGCATTTCGTACGGAGACATGACATATCGGCAACAACCGTTATGCGTCATTTTGCACGCGCGAAGCCGCAGCAGGAGTCCGATCTGCTGGATACCGTCATCTCCATGGACGAATTCTGCGGAAACGTGGGCGCAAAATATCAGGTCGTTATCAACGACCTGCACAACAGACGTTGCTGCAACGTCATTGATGACCGTTGTGCCGCAAGCATTTATAACAGACTTCTCGCATATCCTGAATCCGAGCGCGAGAATGTCATGGTCGTCAGCATTGATCTATCGCCGTTCTTTCATAAACTCGCCGAAGAGTGCTTCCCAAATGCAGAAATCGCAGCCGATAAATTCCACGCCGTCCGTCTCGCGAACAATGCGCTCGACAGCATACGCAAGGAAGTACAGGCAGGGCTTCCGTCGCGTGATAAGAAATGGTTTCGGAACGCACGGCACATCCTCTTGGGGCGAGAACCGAAACTCAGTCTGAACGAACGCTGCAAACTCGCAAAAATACTTTCCTTTTCGGAAGCACTGAGAACAGCCCATGCGCTGAAGGAAGAATACTATCGTATCTTTGACAGCGCAGATCGGAAGATGTTCAAGGAGCGGCTGCATGATTTTCAACGGCACGTCCAAATGGCGAATCTTGCCCCATTCATCCGCGTGCTGAAAACAACGGAACAGTGGAAAGAGGAAATTTGGAACGGTATCCGAACGGGTTATAACAACGGATTCACCGAGGGCTGCAATAACACGATCAAGGTTCTAAAACGTGTCTGCGCGGCAGATGCCGAGATCACAATCCTCATGGTGATTGACTACGACGCACATATCTCCGCATTCGAGCAGGTCAGCATGAGTGGCTATCTGCCCGCCGAGCTGAAGGTCGCGGCATATCGCTTCCTCGCGGAACTCATGCATGAGATTCCGCGCAGCGTGCACGCGCATACTCGTGTCGAGGAGGGCGATCCCGCCGAGGTAACGGTCGCCGTCGCGGCAGAGGAGGAGAGTCACCTCATCGTCATGGGCTCGCGCGGCTTCGGCACATTCGAGCGCATTGCGTTTGGCAGCGTGTCCACCCATGTCACGCGTCACGCACATTGCCCCGTGCTGCTGGCGAAGTAGGGATTTGCTGAATTTATCAGTGTCTCAGTAAGTTTAACACACGGTTTACTTCCCCTTAAATGCCGTCAAAAGAAAAAGCGGTAGAGTATCAGAGGAAGATATTCTACAAAATAAAGGGGCGAGGAGACTATGAAGAACAAGAAATATATCGCCGGTATTCTGGCAGCCGCGCTCGGACTCGGCATCATGACGGCGATGCCTGCTGCACAGGCGGCACCGAACGTTCAGCCGCTCGAATACATCAACGGCGCGACGAACGAGTACAGCTTCCGTATGAAGGAAGAGGATCGCATTCACGACCAGAATGTGCGCAAGATTCGCTTCGAGTTTCAGCGCGACGGCAATCAGGAAAAGTACGACCGCGCGATGAAGGAGGAGCAGAAGCGTCACGATCAGGCAGTGAAGAATATCAAACGCGACTATGAAAAGCGGACGCCGTGGCGTCGTTGAGAAATGAAAAGAACGTCTCTCATGTGTTCCAGCGCATGAGAGACGTTCTTTTCATTTGTGGAGTTCTGCTGTATCAAGTACTGCGCCGCTCAGTGTCTCACATTGAATGCGCAGACGCCGTGCATCCGCCTCCATATAGAGGTAGTTGGACGGCGTTGGATTTGACCCTGCCACGAGGTCATAGCGCTCGGCGGGCACATCGAAATATTCATTCCCCGCAGGCCCCGCGAGGAGGTAGAGCGTACCATGCTCATCTGTCTGCCGCGCACGCAACTGTCGGCGGCGGTAGGCGTGGACGTGTCCCGACACGACGAGGTCGATGCCGAGTGTATCGAATGCATCGAGGAAGACCTGCCCAACGTCGCTGACGCCGTGCTGCGTCTCCTGCTCCGCCTGATACTCGCCGTATGCAAGGATGTCCTTGTGCATCAGTACAATCTTCCACGGCGCTGTGCTTGCCGCCGCGTCCCGCATAAGCCAGTCCATCTGCTCGCGTTTCAGTGCCTCACCGCGTGCCTCGAGTTCGAGGAATTGCGTATCGAGGACGATGCAGTGCACGCTGCCCATATCGAAGGAGTAGTAGTGCCCGCGAAAATCCGCGCTGCCGTTGTCGGGCAGGGCGAAGCTCGAGAGATAGCGCACAGGCGGAACGGCTGTCCAGCTCAGCCCGTAGTATTCGTGATTGCCGAGCACGGGGACGTGGATATGACGGGCGAGGGGAGCATCCGCGCCCTCCATCGCCTCGAAGAAGCTGCGCCAATGCCACGCAGATTCGCCGTTGTCCGTGAGGTCGCCGACGATGGCGGCAAAGTCCGCCTGTGGGTGACGCTGCCATGCCGCATGATAGACATCGTGCCACACATCGTAGCTCTCGCCGCATTGACTGTCCGAGAAGAGAAGGGCATGCGTCCTCTCATCCGCACCGCGTGTGAGCGGAATCCATGCCGTTGCGCCATTCGGGTGTATCACGCGGTACGATGCACCCTCAGATACGGGAATCTCCGCATGATAGATGAGTTGTGTCTCTCCGTCCATTGCGAGATAACGATAGGCAGGGGCGTACGCGTCTGTTTTTCCGTCTGCGCGCGACACTTCGACGCGCACATCTTGGAGCAGCTGCGGGCTGTCCCACGCAATCATGCGCGTCTGCATCGGCTGCGTCGTAACGATCTGGCGCAGATGGCGGATGTTTTCGGCAGCGGCGGCAGCAGAACGGGACGAAAAGAGACCGCCAAAGCCCATCGTGAGGATGGCGCTCATGGCAGTCTGTAAAAACGAGCGGCGTGTCATTCTTTTTTCTCCGTATCCTGCACGACGGCTTCGGCGCGCATCATGCGCTTTTCGTAGCGGATCGCCGTATAGATCAGAATGCCCGCGCAGATGACGACAATGACGAGTCGTGTATTGTTCTCCTGCTGCATGATGAGGTCATGCCCAATGATCGCCTCAATGCCCGTCGAGGGGAATTTGCCGACAAGCGAGGCGAGCACATAGTCGCGGAGGCGGATGGAGGAGAGCGCGCCGACGGCGTTCATGACAGCGGATGGGAGATAGGGCACCATGCGTCCGATCAGCATGATGATGAAGCCCTTGCTGCCGCTGTACTGGTCGACCTTCGCGAGGAAGGGGCTCTTGGCAATCGCCTTTTCCGCCGCCTCGCGGAAGTAGAAGCGCATGAGGACGAAGGCGATCGTCACGCCGACCGTCTCTGCCACGCAGGAGAGGATGATGCCGGGGACGATGCCAAAGAGGATGACGTTCGCCGTCGAGAAGATGACGGCGGGTGGGAAGCCGAGCGCATTCGTAAAGAGGGTGAGGAGGAAGGCAAAGACGATCGCCCCCTCGCCGAACGAGCGGATGTACTCCACCGTCGCAGGGATATCACCGCTCGCGAGCAGGGCGAAGAGCTCGGGCAGGAAGTCCGGCGCAATGAGGTGGATGATGACAAAGAGCAGGACGATCGCAAGTGCTGCGCCGATCTTCAAGACGCCCATGCCCATTTGCTGCTTCACGTAGATACCTCCTAGGTTGTAAGAACTAGCGCAAGTGCGCCGAGAACGAGCGCAATGCTGAACCCCTGCATGGCGTTTGCAATGCTCTTTCCGTAGGTGCGGGAGAAACGCGCGACAATCTTTCGCAGCTCGAACATCAGAAAGGAGAGGCAGAAGAAGATGAGCGAGAGATCCCCCTCTGTCCAGCCGTAGGCAAAGATCACAGAGGCGAGGACGATGCCGGTCTGTTCACCGCGCGAAAAGATGCGCTCCTCCTGCTTTGCGTGCTCACGTGCGTCGATGTCTGCACGCGTCAGAGGAATGCCCATCTCGTCGGTTTTTTCCTGATCGCGGTCGAACCAGCGGTAGTGGAATCCCATGGCGCTTCACCTCCATTAGCTCAGGTTGCAATGCGCCGCTGCTGCGCGGGGCGCGGGTTCGGCTTTGGCAGATCGGGGCGCTTGTTCGGCTTTAGCCCCGGCTTTGCGGGCGGCGGCTGTACGGGCGGATTCGGCGTGCTTGGCGTCGGGTGTGCGGGGCGCGTCATGCCGTTCCTCCGTTGCGCTTCCTCCATCTGTTGACGAATGCGTGCGCGTTGCGCCTCCTGCTCTTCACGTTCGCGCTGTGCAATACGCAGACGCTCTGTCTGCAACTCCTCAGAGCTGTAGAAGATGCGCGCCTGCTGTACGATGTCGGGCAGCTGTGCGTAAAGATGACGACCGGGGCAGGCGGTCGCATTGAGATCGCGATGCCCCTTCACTGTTTTCTGCCACGCAGGATCGAGCTGATAGACGGTGCAGAGCGAGGCGATGAGGCGTGCGGCAGATGCCTTCTGCGCCTCCGTGGGCACGGCATTTTCAAAATTGCCGACGAGGTTGATGCCGACTGTATGGCGGTTCTCGCCGTAGACGTGCGCGCCGACTGTGCCGAGCGGACGCCCCTCCTCAATGGTGCCGTCCTTGCGGATGACGAAGTGATAGCCGATGCCGGCCCAGCCGTTGTTCAAATGCCATTGATGCACGGTCTCTGCTGAGACATCATCGTTATTCGCCATGCCGATGTGGTGGACGACGATGCAGTCCGTGACAAAGCGATTTTCAAGCTCCCTGAATTTCAGATGCGTCGGGCGCACGGATACGCCGGGCAGCGCCGATGGGATGTACCACGATGCCTCCACGGCTGCGGGGAAGAATGGAAAGACGGCGGCGCCGATGCCAATGAGTGCAAGTCGGCGCAGGAATTCTCTACGATTCATGTGGGATCTCCTGATAGGTATACGATTGATCTTTGAGGCGGAGCTCCGTGTCATGAAGGGCAAAAAGGGTCGAGCGATGCCCGACACTGATGATGCTCGCGGCGGGGAGTTCCTGATGCAGCAGTTCATACAATGCGCGTTCGCGCGGCTCGTCGAGGGCGGATGTCGCCTCGTCGAGGAAAATCCAGTCGGGTCGGATGAGCAATATGCGTGCAAACGCAAGGCGCTGCTGCTCGCCAAGCGAGAGAATGCGGCTCCAATCGTCCACGTCGTCAAGACGCGCGGCGAAATGATCCATCCCAACGAGTTTTAGAATGCGTGCAATCTCCTCATCGGATGCCGCCGCCGTGCGCGGATAGGAGAGCGCACGGCGCAGCGAGCCGAGGACGAGATAGGGGCGCTGCGGGAGGAAAAGTCTCTTTGCGCCCTGCGGCAGCTCAATTGTGCCGTTGCCATACGGCCAGATGCCTGCGAGCGCACGGAGCAGCGTGCTCTTTCCCGCACCCGAGGCACCCGTCACGAGGACGTGGCTGCCTGCGGGCAGGGAGAGTGTGCAGGCGGAGAGGAGCGGTGCGCCGTCCGGAAGGTCAATCGAGAGATTTTGCAGCGCGAGCGCCTTATTGCTGCCCTCGTTGCGTACAATATCGCTCGTAACCCGCGCGGACTCCTCCATATGCTCCGTGAAGCCCGAGAGTCGCTGAATCACGGCGGCGAGCTCGGCGATGGAGCTGTAGGAATCGACGAAGAAGGAGAGCGCATCCTGCACGCGCCCGAATGCCGAGAGCGTCTGCATGAGCCCGCCGAGCGCCATCTCGCCCGCATAGTAGCGTGGTGCCGCCATGACGAGCGGGAAGATGATCGCGAGCTGTGAGTAGCCGTTGACGTAGAAGTTCAGCAGTTTCGTGCGGCGCATGAGTCCCCAGTAGTTTTTGATGACGTTTGCGAACCGCTCCTTGAAGCCGACCGTTTCCGCCATCTCGCCGCGATAGAACGCGATGCTCTCGCTGTTCTCGCGCACGCGCATCATGCTGAAACGGAAGTCCGCCTCATAGCGCTGCTGGTCGAAGTTCAGACGGATGAGCTTCTTTCCGACGACGTGGACGAAGTATGTGCCGAGTCCTGAGTAGAGGAGGGACAGCCAGAACATATAGCCGTAGACGGTGAACTCTGTGCCGCCGATCGGGACGGTGATGACGCCCGAGAGGTTCCAGAGCACGACGGCGAATGCGCCGAGCGTCGTGAGCTGCTTGAGGATGCCGACGAGCAGCGTCAGCGTCAGGGAGACGAATTGATTGATATCCTCGCTGATTCGCTGATCGGGGTTGTCCGTATCGCTGCGCAGCACCTGCAGACGGTAGTAGACCTGCCCGTGCATCCAGCGCGTGAGATACTGCTCCGTCATCCACGTACGCCAGTTGATCGTCAGCATTTGCCTCAGATAGACGGCATAGACGGCGATCACAATGTAGAGGAATGCGAGCACGGAGAACTCGCCGACGAGCGGCCAGAACGATGCCCAGTCATACGCCTGCAGCGTGTCGTAGAAAACGCGGTACCAGTCGTTGATCCGCACGAGCAGATAGACCATGATGAGGTTGAGCGCGATGACCGAAATGAGCAGGCCGCGCGCCTTCCATTTTTCGGGGGAACTCCAATATCCTTTGAATAGCTGCCAGAAGCCGCGTGCGAGAGGGAACTTCAAACTACATCCTCCTTCGATGAGATAACGGCTTTTATTATAGTATTTTTTCACATGGTCTGCAAGGTATCAGGTGTCAATCAGAATATTATAATGATATTTGTTATCGTTGACGCAGACACAAATATGTAGTAGAATAATCTCGCTTATCATGGGATGACGTGGGTCATTGTAGTTTATTGGGGAAGGAACGGTTATACGATGGATTTTATTGCGCAGGGAATTGAATTTTTCAGGCAGGGCGGCATTGTCATGTACTTCCTGCTCGCGGCATCGATCTTTGTCGTCTTTATCGGCATTGAGCGTGCATTCTATTTTGCACGTGCGGATGCGGGGCGGGCATTTGCACATGAGTTCATGCTACACATCGCAAATGGGCGCTTTAGCGAGGCCGTTCAGCTGACGGAGACAAAGCGCGGATCGATTGCGGACATTTTGTACAGCGCGATCTCGAAGAACAGCAAGAATTCGCGCAAGATGTCCTCGTATATGGAGATCCAGTCCGGTATTGCGCTCTCGAAGCTGCGCAATCGGATGTACTATCTGAGCGTCACTGTTACGATGGCGCCGCTGCTCGGGCTCCTCGGCACGATCAGCGGCATGATCTCGACGTTCAGCGTGTTCAACATCGAGGCGGGCGAGCCGAGCGCGATTACGGGCGGTGTCGGCGAGGCGCTGATTGCAACGGCGATGGGACTCTGTGTCGCCATCATTGCACTCTCCGTACACGCGTATTTCTCGCAGCGCATCGAGAACATTGTCACGGATATGGAGATGTGCTTCTCCGCTGCCGAGAACAGCCGCATTGAGCTTGCGCGTGCGGCAGGTGTCAAGGGCGTGATCGAGACTTCTCTGCATGCGGGAGAAGCAGCGGAAGGTGATGAGGCATGAGGCTGCGCGACAGAAGGGCGTTTGAAAAGCCCGAGGTCATGATTATCCCCATGATCGACATCATGTTCTTCCTGCTCGTCTTCTTTATTATGAGCACGCTCTACATGGTGAATCTGAAGACGGTCGATGTGAACTTGCCAAAGGCGCAGACGGCGCAGACGCAGCTGAACGTTACCTATCTCGTCACCGTACGCAAGGACGGCTCGCTCTGGCTCGAGGATCAACAGATCGACGAGGCGACCCTCCTGCGCCGTGCGCGTGCGGAGAGTCAGAAGAATCCGCGATTTGCCGTTGTTGTGCGCGCGGATGGGGATATCAACTACAGCGGCGTTATGGAGCTGCTGGACAAGTTCCGCAAGGAAGGCATTACGCGCTTCGGGCTTGCGGCACAGTGAATATGGGATAAAAGGGACTGTTGTACGAAACACTCGTGCAACAGTCCCTTTGTGTTACGGGGATATTTCGACCGTCGGCGCAGCCTCCAACCGCACCTCAAAGGTGCGCGGCCACGGGTAGTATGCCGTGATATTGCTCCGTACAAGGCGCAGCTGCATATCGCCCTGCTGAAACGGTGCGCGGAAGGCGGCACTGCTCTCATAGCTGCGTATGCGGCGATCGAGATCGTGCGTGAGGAGATCATTCGCCCAGCGCCAGTTGCGCGTGAGATCGAGATCGGCAGTATTCCGATAGCCCGCAATGCGGAGCGTATTGTTGACGCGGTCGATTGTCTCCTTGAGATAGAATTCATCCTCGGCGATGCGCCCCGTGAGGAAGGCAAGATTTGCGTACGTGTATGCCTCTCGCTCCTCGTCACTCCCTGCGCGCTGCATGGCGCAGTGATAGAGCAGCGACTCCGAGAGGGCAGTGCCGATGGCATTGCTCGCCGTATTCCAGCCCGCGTATGCCGTGAACGCGTTCACGGGTACATTCTTTTCGATCAGCATGGGCAGTAGCGTTTCCTCCGCGTGAAAATGACGGGAGAGATCGACGAGCGCAACGGGCATTCCTCTCGCCATCATATCCCGTATTGCAGCTGCGGCGGGCGCGCGTGTGCCGAGCGTATCCGCGTTGCTGTCACCAGCAGAGATGCAGAGCGTCAGATCGCTGTCCTCTGCCTCCTCCGCGCACACAGCACCGAGCATGGCGATCTTCTCGCGCGCCGTCACGTCGTTCGAGACCGCCATAAAGGGGAAGACTGCGTCGTCCATGCCTGCACCCGCATAGCGCAGGGAAACGCGCGGCGCGGCGCCGCCGTCCGCGCACAGCTCATCGACTGCAATCCGCGTGAGCATGGAGAGCGCGATCTCATCCGCGCCGTGCACAATCATCGCCCGTTCGGGGGCGATGTTTTTTTGTACGAGCAGAGCGGCAAGCTCCGCCTTTTTCAGATTGCCGACCGAATACTCCTCGCCGTCGTCCTGCCCGAGGACGAGGCGCGTGAGCACGCCCTCCTCCGTAAGGCCGATGAGCATGGCGGCGAGAGCCGTGCTCTCCTCGAAGTGGGCGAGATATTTTTCCAGATAGTCGGGCGGAAACTGCGCGCGCAGACGCTCCATCTCCTCCGCATCGACGGGTAGACCCTCGCCCGCGCGTCCGAGGAGGCGCGCATAGGCGAGCAGGGCGCGGCGCTCGCGCCAGCCCTCTAGCCCGTCCTGCGGAATCGCGCGCGGCAGGATGTAGAACGCGTGCAGGGGAACGGCGGGATGCGCCGCGTGCAGCGCGCGCAGATCGTTTGCCAACGCCGCAATATCCTTCGCCGAGATATGCGCCTCACGTGCCGCGAGCAGACCTCCCGAGAGCAGCTGATCCACCGAGAAGATCACGGCATCCGCCCCGCCCGCTTCGCGTGCAAGCCACGCTTTTAGCGCATGTGTATCGCCCGCCATGGAATAGTAGTCCATATACTCCGTCGGCGGCGTGATGACTTCCCACCCAATGATCTTGCCGCCGTTTACAACGAACTCCCTGCATGGCGGGCGTGAGTCGAGCGGCACAAGCAGAATACGTCCATTACCTGCATCCGTTGTCGCAGCGGACAGCGTGCGCCACTCACCCCCATACGTGGGATGGAATACGAAGTGAAAGAGGAGCAGGGAGAGTGAGAGGAAAATTGAGATGATGAATAATATTTGCTTCATATTCTTTATTGCGTCCTGTCATTTTCATGTGCTATTCTTAGAAAAATATTTTATCTTATTCTTTCATGTTCTGCAATCAATGAAAATGATCTTTGAAATGGATCTAAAGTACAACTGAGATTGTGATTGGGATGATGGGGATAAATACAAGTCAGTGAACTATTGACAAAGAGCCATTAAAATGAATTTCTTGAAAAAATGTAGATTATTTGATATACTACTTCCATGTAAACCATCTTAGCGCATCTTTTTTGCTCGCACTTCGTCGGCAAATTCTCCACAGAGCACCACTCTGTGTTAGGTTTTCCTCCTTAAATAGAGCAAAAAATCTGCGCCAATCTGGCGGACTTCATTTTATCAGTGATTCCCTAGAATATAATATTGCGTTTTGTCATGCCTTTTTGTTTTGTATAGTGTTATAGAAAAGGAGCAGAGTGCGATTATGGACACGACGGACGTTGCTAAAATTTTGTTGAAGGTCTACGAAAAAGCAAGTGAGGCAGAGAACAGAGTACAGCGCTATGAAGAAGCGTATCCCCAAGTTGGTGGAGATGATAATAGTGTGAGCACGACCTTTCAAGACAACGTGCTTACAAACGTCAAACGTAGTGTATTTTCAGACTGTGGAGATGTTACAATCAATGTCCAAGGAAATGTAATATTTATTGACAACAGCGAAGTTCACTTTCATTAGAGAAAACTGGAGCGCAACCCCTTAGAACAGACGAAGATTGGTTTGTTCTAAGGGGGCTTTTTATATCATTTGCAAAGCTGTCAAATTTTATTGTGTAATCTGTAAAGCTGTCTATTCAACTGAGTATGCCAACAGGTTGAAATGCGAATGTGAATTGTGGTAAAATAGGAAAGCCTATGGTAGAATACTGGGAGGAATGCGATGCGGATCATTACGGGCAGTGCGCGCGGCACACGTCTGAAAGCCCCTGCGGGGGATGGGACGCGTCCGACGGCTGACCGCACGCGCGAGGCGATCTTCAGTATGCTGGGCGCACGTGTCTATGATGCGCGGGTGCTCGACCTCTTTGCGGGGACGGGGGCGCTTGCGCTTGAGGCTCTTTCGCGCGGCGCGGCGCACGCTGTGCTCGTGGATGCGGCGACGCACGCGATTCTCGCGGAGAATGCACGGCGGACGAAACTCGCGGCGCAGAGTGATATTCGGCGCGGCGATGTCTACGGACAGGTCGCGGCACTCGCGCGCGATGGGCGCACGTTCGACCTTGTCTTTGCCGATCCGCCGTATGCGCACGGGGATAATGCGCGCGTGCTCGCTGCGCTGGATGCGGGTGCGCTGCTTGCGGCAGATGGGCTTCTCGTGCTCGAGCAGGGCGCAGGGGAGGAGATCATCGAGCGGAGCGGTAGTCTCTCGCTTGTGCGTGAGCGGCGTTACGGTGCGGCACGCATCTGTTTTTATGCGCAGGAGGTGCAGGAATGAGACGCGCGGTGTTTGCGGGCAGTTTTGATCCCGTGACGACGGGGCATATCGACATTGTGGAGCGCGCTGCCGCGATGTTTGACGAGCTCATTGTCTGTATTTTTCACAATGTCCAGAAGGAGGGCTGCTTCCCGCTGGATGACCGTATCCGGTTTTTGCGGGAGGCGACCGCCCATGTGCGGAATGCGCGCGTGGATGTGTTCTCCGGTCTCCTGACGGACTATATGAAGCGGGAACATGCGCGCGTTGTTGTACGCGGTCTGCGCTCGGTGAAGGATTTCGAGTATGAGGAGAATCACGCGGCGATGGTGCGCCACCTCATGCCCGAGAGCGATACGATTTTTCTGCTGACGCGCCCCGATCTGACGTTCGTCAGTTCCTCGGGTGTGCGTGAGCTGATCCGCTTCCGCGGGCCGGTGCAGGGGATTGTGCCGCCATCGGTGGAGCGGGCGATATTGAAGATGTATGGAAAGCCCCCACGGGGATAAGGCGCTGCCGGAGGCGCAGGAAAAGGAGATAGATTTATGGCAGTTATCGATACGCTGAAAAAGCTGGAAGATCTGGTTGCGGATGCGTCCCACCTCCCCTTCAGCGACAAGGCTCTTGTGAATGACGATGAGATTGTGCATCTCGTGGAGGAGCTGCGCATGGATCTCCCGAAGGAGCTGAACCGCGCGGCGGAGATCATGCAGGAGCAGGAGAACATCATCTCGCGTGCGCGCGAGGAGGCGAAGGATATCGTCGACTCTGCGCAGGGGCGTGCAAATCAGATGATCGAGGACAGCGAGATCGTCATTCAGGCGAAGGAGCGTGCGCGTGCGATTATGCAGCAGTCGCAGGATCAGGCGCGCGAGATCATGGAGCAGGCACAGGCGAATGCCGCGCGTCTGCAGAGCGATGCGGATGCCTATGCCAATCAGGTGTTCGAGCAGCTGATCGCCCACGTCGGCAGCACGTTCAAGGGCGTACAGCAGGCGGAGATGGGGCTGAATCAGGCGATGAATGTCCTGCGCACGGCAAAGGCGCAGATGAACGCGCCGCAGGATGAGGTGGCGGAACTCTGAAAACCCTCCTTGACAATGCCGAAAACCGCCGCTATAATGTGAAAGGTCATGCGTCATGATGAAGCTGGATATCGCAGAGGCGACATTCCCCCTCGGGGAGAGTCGCGCGTTCTCGTTTGCGGTGACGCCGGAGTCTCTCGATCTGGGGGATGCCGGGGAACATTTCTGCACAGAGGTCTGTGTGGACGGAACGGTGATGAACACAGGTTCGTCCCTGCGCGTTGCGGGCACCGTCCGCACATCCAGACACTTCGTCTGTGACCGCTGCCTCGCGGAGGGGGAGCGGGAGATTACGCTTGATTTTTCTGAGGACTATGCGAAGACTCCGGGAGAAGCGGATGAGGCACTCTACGATGGCGCGTCCATCGTGCTGGATGACCTCGTGCGTGACACCCTCCTTGTGGCTGAGCCGCTGCGTGAGCTGTGTAAGTCTGATTGCAAGGGGCTCTGTCCGGTCTGCGGGCAGAACCTGAACGAGGGTCAGTGCGACTGTGATACATTCGTAGCAGATCCCCGACTGGCGGCTTTAGAGAGCCTATTGAAAAACGATTAAGGAGGTGTATCCAAAGTGGCAGTACCAAAGAGAAAGACATCGAAAGCGCGCCGTGACCGTCGTCGTGCAAACTGGAAGCTCGAAGCGCCGCACTATGTTTCGTGCCCGCAGTGTCATGAGCCGAAGCTCCCGCACCACGTGTGCATGGAATGCGGCTATTATGACGGAAAGCCTGTGGCCGAGGCGGCTGAATGAGAACCATGCGGAGCTGTTGCAAGAAGTCTGTGGACTTTTTGCGGCAGCTCTTTTATTTTTAATCATTTCCTCATTGCAAAAATTTTTAGCACCTAGTATAATGCATTCGTAATGATAGCAGCAGGTGCTAAAAATAACGAATTTATGGGCGTAGGAGTTTGTGCATAAGTTCGGGGAGAGGAGTGGCGTGATGACGGAGAAGAAGCGGCGGAGGCAGGAGACGCTTGTCATGGCAGTGCGGAAAGAACCGTTCCTGACGGATGAGGCTCTGGCGAAGAAACTTGCCGTGAGCGTGCAGACGGTGCGGCTCGACCGCACGGAGCTGGGCATTCCCGAGCTGCGCGCCCGCGTGCGTACACTCGCGGAGAATGCGCGCGAGAAGGTGCGCGCCATTCCGCATACCGAGGTGATCGGTGATCTCCTCTCGCTCGAACTGGGCGTGCGGGGCACGTCGGCGCTCCGCGTCACGGATGATCTCCTCTTTGCGGACTCGGAGATTGCGCGCGGTACGGCGCTTTTCTCGCAGGCAAACTCGCTCGCACTCGCCATCATCGATGCGCCCGTTGCGATGACGGGCGTCGCCAATGTGAAATACAAGACGCCGATCCGGAAGGGGGATACGGTCATCGCGCATGCGGAGATCGTAAAGGTGCGCGGCAACAAGATCTTTGTTTGGGTGAAGACATACCGCGAGGACAAAGAGGTCTTTCGCGCAAAGTTTATCGTGGTGTCCCTCGATCGGTGATGAGGGCGGCGGTATGGGAGAAGGGAGTGCAGGATGCGTATAGCGGTCGACGCGATGGGCGGTGATTTCGCACCGAAGGAGATTGTGCGTGGTGCGGTGGACGCAGCGAAGAAATACGACTGCGAGATCGTACTGATCGGCGATGAGGAGCAGATTCGCGCGGAGCTGCACGGTGAAGATCCTGCGGCACTGCACATCTCCATCGTCCACGCCTCCGAGGTGATTGGCATGGACGAACATCCCGCAGAGGCGGTGCGGTCAAAGAAGGACTCCTCCGTCGTGGTTGCAACGCGCCTCGTGAAGGAGGGCACCTGCGATGCGGTCTTCTCCGCAGGCTCTACGGGCGCTGCCGTTGCGGCGGCACAGCTCATCCTGCACCGCATCCGCGGCGTCGGGCGCCCTGCCATTGCAACGCCGATGCCGACGCCCGACGGTGTGACGCTCATGCTCGACTCGGGCGCAAATGTGGACTCAAAGCCCGAGCACCTCGTCCAGAGCGCGGTCATGGGCTCGCTCTATGCGCAGTATGTCTTCGGCATCGAGCATCCGCGTGTCGGACTCCTCAACATCGGTGAGGAGGAGACGAAGGGGAATGAGCAGGCGAAGGAGACCTATGCATTGCTGAAGGTCGAGCCGAATATTCACTTCACAGGAAACGCCGAGGGGCGTGATGTGCCCAAGGGAAATTTTGATGTCGTTATTTGTGATGGATTTGTCGGCAATGTTGTGCTAAAATTTGCAGAGGGGCTTGCGAAAACAATTCTTGGACTCATCCAGGAGGAGATTCGCGGGGCGGGGCTGATGGCGAAGCTCGGTGCGCTGCTTCTCATGCCGACGCTCCGGCGTCTCGGCAAGCGGCTCGATGTGAGGGAGTACGGCGGTGCGCCGCTGCTCGGCGTAAACGGCTACTGCGTGATCGGCCACGGCTCTTCGGACGCGAAGTCCGTCGCGAGTGCGATCGGCGTGACCGTGGATTATGTGAATGGAAAAGTGCTGGATCAGATCCGTGATGCTCTGGCAAAGGAGGGGGAGAGGGATCGTGCCTAAGATCAGTGCAGGCATCCTCGGAACGGGCTACTACGTTCCGGAGCGGGTGCTGACGAATTTCGACCTTGAGAAGATGGTTCAGACGAACGATGCCTGGATTGTCGAGCGCACGGGCATTCACGAACGGCGGATCGCCGCAGAGGGGGAGCCGGTCTCCGTGCTCGCACAGCATGCGGCTGAGATGGCGCTCGCGGATGCGGGCGTGGATGCCGCTGATCTCGATCTCATCATTATGGCGACGCTCACCTCGGACAGACTCATCCCGTCGACGTCGTGCGTCCTGCAGGATCGGCTCGGAGCAAAGCATGCGGCGGCGTTCGACCTCTCGGCGGCGTGTTCGGGCTTTGTCTACGCTGCATCGATTGCGACGCAGTTCATCGAGAGCGGCGTCTATCGTCACGTGCTTGTGATCGGCGGCGAGGTGCTCTCCAAGGTGGTGGACTGGCAGGATCGCAATACCTGCATCCTCTTTGGCGACGGGGCGGGTGCGGCGGTGTTCGGGGCAGTCGAGGAGGGCTACGGCATGCGTGCCTTCGATCTTGGCAGCGACGGCTCGGGCGGCGACACTCTTGAGATTCCCTCGAGTGGGAGTCTCTGCCCCGTGACGCCCGAGACGATAGAGCAGCGGCTCAACTTCGTCCACATGGACGGCAAGGCGGTCTTCCGTTTTGCAACGAAGGTCATGGGGCGGACGGTGGAGACCTCCCTCGCGCGCGCGGGCATGCAGCGCGAGGAGCTCGACTACCTCGTTCCACATCAGGCGAATATCCGCATTATCCAGGCGGCAGCGAAGCGTCTTGCGATGCCGATGGACAAAGTTATTATAAATATTCATCGTTACGGCAATATGTCTGCCGCATCCATCCCTGTCGCCCTCGCGGAGGCGGCGCACGCGCAGCAGTTCAAAAAGGGAGACAACATTGCCCTTGCAGGTTTCGGCGCGGGACTTACATGGGCATCGTGTATTATGAAATGGGCGAAGGAGGAAAACGGTTAATGTTTGATAACAATCCGATTTGTCGGATGCTTGGCATCAAGTATCCAATCTTCCAAGGTGGTATGGCATGGATCGGCACAGCCGAGCTCGCCTCTGCCGTCTCCAATGCCGGAGGGCTTGGACTCATCGGAGCCGGACATATGCCGCCCGATGCGCTCAGGAATGAGATTCAGAAGGTGAAGGGCTGGACGGACAAGCCCTTCGGCGTGAATGTCATGCTCATGAGTCCCTTTGTGAAGGAAGTCATGCAGGTCGTGCTCGAGGAGCGTGTTCCCGTCATCACAACGGGCGCGGGCAACCCCGGCGAGTATGTGCCGGCGCTCAAGGAGATCGGCTCGAAGGTCATCCCCGTGGTGGCATCGGTCGCGCTCGCGCGTCGTCTTGTGCGCACGGGCGTGGATGCCGTGATCGCCGAGGGGACGGAGTCCGGCGGACACATCGGCGAGATCACGACGATGGCGCTGCTCCCACAGGTGGTGGACGCCGTGGATGTACCCGTCATCGGTGCGGGCGGCATCGGCGATTCGCGCGGCATGGCTGCGGCGTTTGCGCTCGGCGCGCAGGCGATCCAGATGGGCTCGCGCTTCGTCCTCAGCGAGGAGTGCATTGCGCATCCGAACTACAAGCAGGCGGTTCTGAAGGCAAAGGATCGCTCGACGGTTGTCACGGGACGCTCGCTCGGACATCCCGCGCGTGTTCTGCAGAACAAGCTCTCGCGCAAGTATGAGGAGATGGAGGCGGCAGGCGCTTCGAACGAGGAGCTCGAGCAGCTCGGTGTCGGCAGTTTGCACCGTGCAACGCATGAGGGCGATGTCGACAACGGCTCCGTCATGATCGGTGAGATCTCGGGCATGCTTTCGGATGTGAAGCCCGTTAAGCAGATCATTGAGGATATTGTAAACGGTCTTCCAGGCGCATTTGACGCTGCGCGCAAGACCTGTGAGTGAGGTGCAGGGCTATGGGAAAACTCGCATTTTTGTTCCCCGGACAGGGGGCGCAGGTCGTCGGCATGGGGAAGGATTTCTTCGACACCTATGATATTGCAAAGAAGCGCTTTGCCGAGGCGGATGAGGCGCTCGGCTACTCCATCAGCAAGCTCTGCTTTGAGGGGCCTGCCGATCAGCTGCAGCTGACCGAGCACACGCAGCCTGCCATCCTTACGGTGGCAGTCATTGCGGCGGAACTGTTGCGTGCGGAGGGCATCGAGCCTGAGATTGCGGCGGGGCACAGCCTCGGTGAGTATGCGGCGCTCGTTGCGGCGGGCGTACTCTCGTTTCAGGATGCTGTCGTTCTTGTGCACAAGCGCGGTGCCTATATGCAGGAAGCCGTTCCCGTGGGCGAGGGTGCGATGGCTGCGGTCATCGGACTCGACGATGAGACGATCATTGCGGCCTGCGCCGAGGCAAGCGCGGCGGGTGCCGTGCAGGCAGTCAACTTCAACTGCCCCGGACAGACTGTTATCGCGGGCACAGCGAAGGGCGTGGAGACGGCTGTGCAGATGCTGCAGGAAAAGGGCGCAAAGAAGGCGGTCATCCTGCCCGTCTCCGCACCGTTCCACTCGACGCTGATGGAGCCTGCCGCGAAGAAACTCGCAGCGGAGCTCGACAAGGTGGAGCTGCACGATGCGGCATTCCCCGTGGTCTCGAACTATACGGGCGGACTCCAGCAGACAGCGGCAGAGATCAAGGCGAACCTTGTCGCACAGGCAGATCATCCCGTACGCTGGATTGCGTGCGTCAACACGATGCGTGACTTCGGTGCGGATACCTATGTCGAATGCGGCCCCGGCAAGACGCTCGCGGGCTTCAATAAGCGCATCGACAAGGCTCTGAAGAGCCTGAACGTCGAGAATGTGGAATCGCTGCAAAAAACACTTGACACACTAAAGAAGTAATGATTAAATGAATTCGGTACGATTGAGGAGGAAATCTATGCTTCTTGAGGGTAAAGTTGCTCTTGTTACGGGCGGTTCACGCGGCATCGGTCGCGCAATCGCCATCCGACTTGCACAGGAGGGCGCGAAGGTCGCCGTCAACTATGCGGGCAATCATACTGCTGCCGAGGAGGTCAAGGCGATCATCGAGGAACAGGGCGGTACGGCACTGCTCGTTCAGGCGGATGTCTCCGACAGTGCTGCAGCGACCGAGATGGTCACACGCGTGCATGCGGAACTCGGCGGACTTGACATTCTCGTCAACAATGCGGGCATTACGCGCGACACGCTGCTCGTCCGCATGAAGGATGAGGACTTCGATGCGGTTATCAGCACGAACCTCAAGGGCATCTATGCGTGCACAAAAGCTGCTGCAAAGTACATGACGAAGCAGCGCAGCGGACGCATTGTGAACCTCTCCTCCGTGGTCGGCGAGATCGGCAACGTGGGACAGACGAACTACGCTGCGGCAAAGGCGGGCGTGATCGGTTTCTCGAAGGCGGCGGCGAAGGAATTCGCTGCGCGCGGAATCACGGTCAACGTCGTCGCGCCGGGCTTTATCGACACCGATATGACAGCTGTTCTCAAGGACAGCATACGCGAAAAGATTGTTGATGGCATTCCGCTTGGAGCACTCGGCAAACCGGAGCATGTTGCCGATGCTGTTCTCTTCCTTGTAAGTGATGCAGCATCGTACATTACCGGCCAGACGCTTAATGTAGATGGCGGCATGGTTATGTAGCATACAATCAATCCATTTAAAGGAGGTGAATACGCATGGCAACGTTTGAAAAGGTTCGCGACATCGTCGTGGAACAGCTCGGCTCGGAGGCTGATGAAGTCACTCTCGAGTCCACCTTCATTGACGATCTTGGCGCAGATTCGCTCGACATCGTTGAGCTCATCATGGCTTTCGAGGAGGAATTCAATGTAGAGATCCCCGACGAGGCTGCTGAGAAGATTAAGACGGTTCAGGATGTCGTCAACTACATCGATCAGAACAAGTAAGATTCGGCGATATTTAGTCGCTATCGTGCACAAAACTGGTCTTTTAGGGAAATCCCGTGACAGCTCAGGCGCACGGGATTTTTCTCAAAAGACAGGATTGAGACTCTATTGAATTTGCATACAATCAGGGCGGGAAGCGCCCTGCTGTGATACATGCGCCTCCCGACTGACGATAGAACGAGGGTTGGAGGAGGAGCCAAAACTTCTTGCGGAGAGATTGTGTTCGCTGAACACGATGCTGCTGTGTGGCATACTCTCCCGATTGGAGGGCTTATATGAGACTACCCGAGGTGAGGATCGGCAATAAGGTTGCCGCCATCCCCATCATTCAGGGCGGTATGGCGATCCGCATAACAACGGCGCGGCTCGCGGCCGCTGTTGCAAACGAGGGCGGAATCGGGCTCATCGCGGCGTCCGGCATGAAGCCGCAGGAACTGCGCTATGAGATTCGGCTCGCGCGCTCACTATCTCCCAATGGGATCATCGGCATCAACGAGATGGTTGCGGCAAGCGACTTTGCAGATGCCGTTAAAATTGCGATTGACGAGGGCATTGATCTCGTGGTCGCAGGTGCGGGGTTCTCCCGCGATATGTTCCAGCTCGGCAAGGAGTCCGGCACACCGATTGTGCCGATTGTCTCCACGGCAAAGCTGGCGAAGATCTCCGAAAAACTTGGCGCGGCGGCTGTTGTCGTCGAGGGCAAGGAGGCAGGCGGTCATCTCGGCACGGATCAGTCCGTGCGAAATATCATCTCCGATGTCCGCGCGGCGGTGAAGATTCCAATCTTTGCAGCCGGCGGCATTCTGACGGGGCAGGATATTGTGGATCTTCACAAGATGGGCGCGGATGGCGTACAGCTCGGTTCGCGCTTTGCGGCATGTGTGGAGTCCAATGCTGCGCCGTCGCTGAAGCAGTACTATCTGAAATCCAAGAAGGATGATATCGTCATCATCCACAGTCCCGTTGGTCTACCGGGGCGTGCTGTGCGCACCCCGTTCTCTGCACGGATCATGGAGGGACCTGTACGACCGAAGGTGTGTGACCGCTGCCTAAAGCAGTGCGACCATCACTTCTGCATCATCCGCGCGCTCTCGCGTGCGCAGCAGGGGGATCTTGAGACTGGACTTGTCTTTACGGGCGAGTTCATGCCGCGCATCGATCGGATTCTGAGTGTTCATGAGATATTTGAGGAGCTGAAAGAGCAGCTTGAGGCAGCGAACTAGGGTGCAAGCTCTAGGAAAGGAGTCGGTTGGTTTGAAGAAGAGAATTGTCGTCACGGGGGTTGGCCCGATCACGCCGATCGGCATTGGTAAGGACGCCTTCTGGGAGGCGCTGCTTGCAGGCAAGAACGGCATTGACCGCATTACCCGCTTCGACGCGACACGCTACGCTGCGCAGATTGCGGGTGAGGTCAAGGAGTTCAGCATTGACGGCTACATCGACAAGAAAGAGGCAAAGCGCATGGATCGCTATGCCCAATTCGCCGTTGTCTCCGCCGGTATGGCACTCAAGGATGCAGGTATCGATCTGGACAGTGTGGATCGCGACCGCATTGGTGCGTATGTCGGCGCGGGCATCGGCGGCATCGAGACGATGCACAGCACCTATGAGCGCCTCTTTGACAAGGGACCCGAGCGCGTCAGCCCCTTCTTCATCCCCATGATGATTGCCAATATGGCTGCAGGTCAGGTTGCGATCAACTACGGCCTGCATGGCCCTGTTTCCTGTGTTGTGACGGCGTGCGCCACGGGCGCGAACTGCATCGGCGACGCCTATCGCGTCATGCAGCGCGGCGATGCGGACATCATGATTGCGGGCGGCACGGAGGCAAGCATCTCCGAGGCTGCAAGCGCGGGCTTTGCCGCGATGAAGGCGCTCTGCACGGATCACAATGACGATCCTGCGCATGCCTCGCGTCCGTTCGACAAGAACCGCTCGGGCTTCGTCATGGGCGAGGGTGCAGGTCTGATTGTGCTTGAGACGTTGGAGCATGCAGAGGCACGCGGCGCACATATCTACGCCGAGCTTATCGGTTACGGCTCGAACTCGGACGGTTACCACATCACGAGTCCTGCGCCGCATGGTGAGTATCAGGCAAAGTGCATACAGCTCGCATTGAATGACGCAGCGCTGAAGCCCGAGGACGTGGACTATATCAACGCGCATGGCACCTCCACGCATATGAACGATCTCTGCGAGACAGAGGCGATCAAGACAGTCTGGGGCGATGCCGCGAAGGATGTCGCGGTCTCCTCGATCAAGTCTATGACGGGGCATCTCCTTGGTGCGGCAGGCAGTGTCGAACTTATCGCGACGGCACTTGCGGTCGAGAACGACATGCTCCCGCCGACGATCAACTACGATACGCCGGATGAGGGGCTTGACCTCGACTATGTACCGAACAAGTCGCGTGCAAAGACGGTGCGCGCAGCCATTTCCAACTCCTTCGGCTTCGGCGGTCACAATGCCTGCCTTGTCGTCAAGAAGTATCAGAAGTAAAACAAATGGCACATACAATGACAGAGGGAAGGCGCGCAGCACTTGTGCGCCTTTCTGTCCAAATAGGTGTTTCCTTCGGCGATCTCTCTCTGCTCGATGAGGCGCTGACCCACCCTTCGTATACGAATGAGGCGAAGGATGACATACCGCATAATGAACGTCTGGAATTTCTGGGCGATGCCGTGCTGGAGCTTGCCTCCAGCACGTATTTGTATGCGCACTATCCGGACTGCTCCGAGGGGGAGCTGACGAAGATGCGCGCGAGCCTCGTTCAGAGTGAGACACTTGCCAGACTTGCGCGGCAGCTCGATCTCGGCAGCTATCTCCTGCTCGGACGCGGGGAGCTGCATAACGGCGGGGCTGATCGGCAGAACAATCTTGAGAATGTATTCGAGGCGGTCGTCGGTGCTGTCTACCTCGACGGCGGCTGGGAGACGGCGCGTGACTATGTGACGCGGCAGCTTGCCTCAGAGGCGCGCTCTGTGGAGCGGACGCACGTTGCGCGTGACTACAAGACGACCCTGCAGGAGCATGTGCAGCAGAAGCGTCATGCGACGATCTCCTACAAGCTGGTCGGCGAGACGGGTCCAGACCACGACAAGAGGTTCACGACCATCGTGCTTATCGGCGGCGAGCCGATGGGGGAGGGGACGGGACGCAGCAAGAAGGAGGCGGAGCAGCAGGCGGCAGCCGCTGCTCTTGAGCGCATTGGAAGCAGATAAATTTGAGGTAAACTTCACCTTGAAGCACACATCATTTCTTGACTTTTGCCTCGTGCTTCGATAATATGAATCTACTATGGCAGGGATTCCCGTGCGGGTACCTGCCCTTCTTCATAAATAATGTGGTAAAAGCGTTTCACATGATGTGGGGAATGGGAAAGAGGAGGTTATTTGTTTGTTTGAGAACAGAAAAGGTCTAGCCGTTCTCATCGCCGCGATCTTCGCGCTCGGCACGCTCCTGAGCGGCTGCGGAGGCGGTCAGCAGGGGCGCGGAGCGCGTGCAACATCCGTCAAGGCGATGAATGTCCTGCGTCAGGATACGCCGCTCACGCACGTATATGCGGGGCAGATTATGGGCACGGACGAGGTGAAGATCCAGTCGCGTGTCTCCGGAAATATCGTGGAGAAGTATATTGTGGGGGGGCAGTATGTCTCGGCAGGGCAACCGCTCTACCGCATCGACTCCCGCCAGTATGAAAGTGCGCTCTTGCAGGCACAGGCGGTGCTCGCGCAGTCTGAGGCGACACTCAGCAATGCGCGCATGGATCTTGACCGCTATCAACAGCTCTATGCGAGTGCAGCGGTTTCGGAACAGACGCTCGATACGCAGCAGGCTCAGGTGAACGCCTACGAGGCGGCAGTTGCTGCGAATACGGCACTCGTACGTCAGGCACAGGAGAACCTCGATGATACGGTCATCTATGCACCGATGTCGGGGCAGCTCTCTGTCGATGATGTGGCGATGGGGACATTTGTCTCTGCGGGCACAACAACGCTCGTTTCGATGGGCACATCGAACCCAATTTTTGCACAGTTCAGCCTCTCGGAGAACGAGTATCTGAACTTCGTTGAGCAGGCGGCACAGCAGGGTGGCATCGCTGCCGTCGTGGTGGAGCTGACGCTCTCGAACGGTTCAAAGTATCCGATCATCGGGCACATTGTGACCTCGGATCGCGCACTTGCGGCACAGACGGGCACGCTCACGGTCAAGGCGCTCTTTGACAATCCGGACGGGCTTCTCCTGCCTGGTATGTTCGCGCGCGTCAGCCTCATCGGCGACACGATTCCGAATGCAATCCTCGTCCCGGAGCGCGCCGTGCAGCAGCTGCTCGGCAAGTCCTTTGTCATGCTCGTGGGAGAGGGCAACAAGGCAGTTGCGCGCACCATTACGCTGGGCGACAAGATCGGCAGCTACTATGTGGTCAAGGAAGGTCTGGACAGCTCGGACATCGTTGTGGTCGAGGGGCTGACCACCCTTCAGGAGGGCGGCGATCTCGCTGTGACGATGGTTACGCCCGCTGAGATGGGCTTCTCCATCGAGGGGGATTCCTCCAACTTCAACATGCGTGAGCTCACGCCCGCGCAGTAAGGAGGAGATCCTTTGGCAAAATTTTTCATCCATCGTCCGATCTTCGCGATTGTCATTGCGGTGATGATCGTCATCGTCGGCACGATTGCAGGATTCTCCCTGCCGATTGCGCAGTACCCGCAGATCTCGCCGCCGACGGTTGCCGTATCGGCGAGCTATACGGGCGCGAGCGCAGCCGTTGTCAATGAGACGGTGGCACAGGTCATCGAGGAGCAGATCAACGGCACGCAGGGGATGGACTACATGAGCTCCACCTCTGATGATACGGGACGTTACAGTCTCTCTGTTACGTTCGATGTTGGCACAGACGGCGATATGGATGCCGTCAAGGTGCAGAACAATGCCGCAGGTGCAAATGCGAGCCTGCCATCCTCCGTGCAGGCGGCGGGCGTTACGACGCGCAAATCCTCGGGACAGATGGCGTACTTCGTCTCGCTGTACTCCGAGGACGGCACCTATGACCGCGCCTTCATGAAGAACTATGCAACGCTCTACTTCCTCGATGCGATCAAGCGCGTCAGCGGTGTGGGCGAAGTACAGGTATTCGGTGCGGACTATGCGATGCGCGTCTGGATGAATCCGGATCGCCTTGCAGAGCTTGGGCTGACCGTTGCCGACATTACGGCGGCGATCAACGAGCAGAACGTACAGGCACCTGCAGGGACTGTCGGCGGTATGCCGACTGTGAACGGGCAGGAGAAGCAGTTCACAGGCAAGGTACAGGGGCGTCTGACCACTCCTGAGGAGTTTGGAAACGTCATCATCGCCTCGGGCAAGGATGGCACATTTGTCCGTCTGAAAGACGTTGCGCGTATTGAAACCGGGCAGCGTCAGAACAATATCATTGCGAAGTTCAACGGCTATCCTGCCGTTGGTTTCGGCATTCAGCTGACCTCCGATGCAAATGCGATGATTACGCTCGCCGAGGTGCGCAAGATCCTTGACGAGGCGGAAAAGAGCTTCCCGCCAGGACTCAAGATGAAGTCGGTCTTTGACAGTACGGACTACATCAACGCGTCCATTACGGAGGTTGTTCATACCTTTGTCGAGGCGCTGCTGCTCGTCGTGCTCGTCATCTTCCTCTTCCTCCAGAGCTGGCGCGCGACCCTTATCCCGCTGCTCGCCGTGCCCGTGTCCCTCATCGGAACATTCGGTGCGTTCGTCCTGCTCGATTTCTCGATCAACACGCTGACACTCTTTGCAATGGTGCTTGCAATCGGTCTTGTTGTCGACGATGCAATTGTCGTCATCGAGAACGTCGAGCATCACATGGAGAGCGGACTCTCACCCGTTGACGCGACTGAGCGTGCAATGGCGGAGGTGCAGGGACCTGTTGTCGCGATTGCCTTCGTGCTTGCGGCAGTCTTTGTCCCCGTTGCCTTCCTCGGCGGCATGATGGGCGTGCTCTACAAGCAGTTTGCGCTCACGATTGCGATCTCAATGGCGATTTCCGCCTTCGTCGCTCTGTCGCTGACGCCCGCACTCTGTGCGCTCATGCTCAAGCCTAAGAAGGAGAATAGGACAAAGAGTGTTCTCGATCGATTCTTTGATCGCTTCAACAACTGGTTCGATGCGACGCGCAAGGGCTACGTCGGCATCGTCTCGCGCTTCATCCGCAAGGCGCGCGTTGCCTTTATCTTCCTGCTCATCGTCTGCGGTGTCACGGCGATCATCTATCGGAATCTGCCGTCCACATTCGTCCCCGAGGAAGATCAGGGCTATATGATGATCGCGATTCAGCTCCCGCCGGGCACGTCCACAAATCAGACACAGAAGACCGTGGACAAGATCCAGCAGGCGGCGCAGCGTGAGATCAAGGGGCAGAGTGCCGTCATGTCCATCAACGGCTTTGATATCCTCGCCGGCGGTGCGAACTCCAACGGTGCGGTTGTCTTCGTCGGTATGAAGGACTGGTCACAGCGTGCGGGACTCCGCGAGTCCGTTGCTGCCGCTGTCGGTACGATGTTCCGCGTCGGTGCGATGGAGGCGCCCGAGGCGCTCGTCATCGCCATCAACCCGCCCGCACTGCCGGGGCTTGGCAATGTCGGCGGCTGGTCTCTCCAGCTGCAGGATATGAGCGGACACTCTGACACCGAACTCAACGACATTACGAATGCGATTCTTGCCGAGGCGAATACGCGCCCCGAGCTGCGGGGCGTGCGCTCGACGTTTAAGATCAACGCACCGAGCTATCAGTATGAGATCGACCGTGAAAAGGTCAAGAACCTCGGTGTTCAGCTCTCGGATGTATTCACGGCACTGCAGGTCAACTTCGGCGGCTATGAGGTCAATGACTTCAACCAGTTCGGGCGCACCTATAAGGTCGTCCTGCAGTCTGACGTGACCTATCGCACTGAGGCGGAGGCGGCGAAGTTCGTCTTTGTCAAGAACTCGCAGGGCGGCATGGTGCCGCTTGATACGCTGCTCAGGCCCAAACTTACCACGGGACCGACGCAGATCAGCCGCTTCAACGGTGCACGTTCCATCCAGATTCAAGGCAGTGCGGGGTCAGGCTACAGCTCGGGTGAGGCGATGAAAGCCATCACCGAGATTGTCCAGAAGCACACTGGCTCCGGATTCAGCATCGAGTGGTCGGGGCAGAGCCGCGAGGAGCAGAAGTCGGCGGATTCGACCATGCAGGTGCTTGCCCTCTGTCTTGTCTTCGTCTTCCTCTGCCTTGCAGCACTCTATGAGAGCTGGAGCGTACCGTTTGCCGTGCTCTTCACGGTACCGACGGGTATCTTCGGGGCACTCTTCTCCGAGTACATCCTCGCAACGATCTTCGGTACGATCGGCATTCCGGCGGCGGGCTATCAAAACAGCGTCTACATGCAGATCGGTGTCATCATGGTCATCGGTCTTGCGGCCAAGAACGCGATCCTGATCGTCGAGTTCGCAAAGATCCGTGTCGATCGCGGCATGGATCCGCTCAAAGCGGCGATTCAGGCGGCGGGGCTGCGTCTCCGTCCGATCCTCATGACCTCGTTCGCGTTCATCATCGGCTGTCTGCCTCTCTGCATGGCATCCGGTGCGGGGGCTGCGGCGCGTAACGGCATGGGCGTCGCCGTTGTCGGCGGCATGCTCTTTGCCACTATTCTCGGTATCTTCCTCATTCCCGTGTTCTATGTCATTGTTGACCGCATCTCGCGTATGCTCGGGCTCAGTAAAAAGACAAAGACCCGCACGGCGGATGACTATATGTAACCATAAAAAAATTCCCCATAAAGGGGAATTTTTTTATGGGATGAATACGCATTGAATCAGGAGCATATAGACCGCCGTCCCTCCTCCAATGGAGAGGAGCATCTGGCGAAATTTCAGATGCAGTACCGCCGTCACAAGGATTCCTGCAATCTCCGGCAGACCGTGATTTCCGCTGAAGAATGTTGTGTCCTTGAGACAGTAGACGACGAGCATCCCAAAGACGGCGGCGGGAAGGACGTTGCCGAGATAGCGGACCATAGGCGGTGTCGGCTTCTTCTCCGAGAGTAGGAGGAAGGGGAGCGCGCGAGAGAGCACGCTCGCAAGCGCACAGAGCCCGATGGTAATACACTGTTCAGTGAACGTCATGCCATTTCTCTCCCTTCGATGAAGGGGCGAAGTGCGAGGCATCCCGCGAGAATGATGAACATGGTCGGCAGCATGAATGCGTCCCGCCCGAAGATAGAGAGCGCGATGCCCGCCGCTGCGAGTCCGAGAATGCCCGTATAATGCTGCGGGTCATTCATCCACTGTTCGATGAAGATGACGACGAAGAGTGCTGTCATTGCGAACTCGATGCCCTCCGTATTGATGGGGAGGCTTGTGCCCACGAGACCGCCGATGGTCGCGCCCACGACCCAGTAGAGCTGGTTCAGCAGGGTGACAAAGAACATGAACCAGCCCGCATCAATGCCCTGCGGAATCTTTGCCGTGTAGTTGATTGAGAAGGATTCGTCGCACATCCCATAGATGAGATAGGGCTTCTTCCATCCCGTGCCGCGATATTTCTCAAACATCGAAATGCCGTAGAAGATATGCCGCCCCTGCACCATGAATGCAAGCAGGAAGGTCTGCAGCGGGGAAAAGGGGCTGAGGAGGAGCGCCGTCGCAATGAACTCAAGCGAGCCGCCGAAGATGAGCGCACTCATCGCCATCGGATACCAGAACGAGAATCCCGAGACATTCGTATAGATGCCGTACGCGAGTCCGAGGAAGAGGAAGCCCGCGAGAATGGGGACGGTATAGGGAAATGCGGCACGCAGGGAGGCAAGGCGCGGATCACCGCCGCTCATGACTTGCTCCAATCGCATTCATCCGTGTGCGCCGCGAGCACGCCGATGGCTTGGAGCGTCGAGTAGATGCAGGTCGAGCCGACGAACTTCATGCCGCGTTTTTTGAGATCCTTTGAAATCGTATCTGATAGCGGGGAGGTTGTGCGCAGCTCACAGCTTTCGCGCACGGATTTCCCATCCGTAAATCCCCAGATATAGCGGTCAAACGAGCCGAACTCGCGCACGATGTCCAGAAAGACGCGGCTGTTTGTGATACTCGCCTCGATCTTGCGGCGGTTGCGGACGATACCCGCATCCTGCATCAGCTCCTCAATCTTTGCAGCATCGAAGGCGGCGACGCGTGCGGGGATAAATCCCTCGTACGCGCGGCGGAAGTTCTCGCGCTTGTGCAGAATTGTCGCCCATGACAGCCCCGCCTGAAAGGTCTCGAGGATGAACAGTTCATAGAGCGCGCGGTCATCGTGAAGCGGTTGCCCCCATTCCTCATCATGATATTTTACATAGATGGGATCGTTTAGGTTCACCCAGCTGCAGCGTTTGCGTTCGTCTCCCATATTTTCCTCCGAAAATAAAAACACCGGCGTCCCGCAAGGGGCTCCGGCATATATACGTATGAAGATGGTCGGGATGACAGGATTCGAACCTGCGACCTCATCGTCCCGAACGATGCGCTCTACCAAGCTGAGCCACATCCCGACGTCGTGTAGTATTGTAACGGTCTTTTCGGATTTTGTCAAGCACTATACTCCGGCGGGCTGTATACATCGTATTGGGCAGCCTTTTCCTGCTCCGTACGGTCAGCGGCGGCGTGCAGACCCGTGAGCGCGGAGAACGGGGCGAACTGCCCCGCGCGGTCATGGCGGGACATGGGCGGGTGCGTCCGCGAGATGGGGCGCGGCAGATGGATGATGTCCGCATAGTCTTCGATGCGTCGCTGCATATCATGCTCCTTTCATGCTTTGTGCCCGCCGATCTGTGCGTTGCGCAGGCGTGCCGTTGCGCCGTCGATCAGGTTCGATCCCCGCAGGATGGCGTTCTTGCCATACATCTTCTTGATGGAGATAATCGCCTCCTGCAGTGCCTTTTCCTTTGCCTGTGCAGCAATTTCCGCAGGGGTCAGGACGGTCGCTGCCGTCTCCTCGGGCGTAAAGAGGGCGATCTGCTCGGCGGCGGAGGCACGCTGCTCCTCCGTCATCAGATGTTGTGCGGAAATGGTAAGGCGGCGAATGAGAAGCGCCGGATTGACAATCTCGTCGAAAAGATCGGTCAGTGCCTTCATAATGGCATTTGTTCCCGCTCCGTGCTCAATGCGCACCCTGCCGTGCGCCGGCCACGGTATCTTTCGCCCGTAGCGATCCGTGCGGATGCGCCCGTGGTAGAGCGCGCGAATCTCGGGGCGGGTCAGACACTCGATGTCATAGCCGACGGTCAGCTCGAGGCGGTCGCTCGTGAGGCGTTTCTCTGTAAGCTCGATGGCAAGCGCATCCGCCATCTCCCAGACAACGAGGCGTGCCTTCTGCGCAGTGTACGGATGCTGGAGCACCTGCCCCATGTGCGTGCTGCGCGACTTCGGGCGGTAGCTCTTGATGTCCTCCATGCGCGCGCTTTCATAGCCCCACGCATGATCGATCAGCAGCTCTGCCTGCACGCCGAAGAGGCGATAGAGCAGATCTTCGTTATGCCGCACATTTGACGCACCGAGCGAGCAGCGCGCGATGTCGCCCATCGTATAGAGGCCATTCTCCTCGAGCTTTCGTGCATAGCCCCTGCCGATGCGCCAGAAATCCGTGAGCGGGCGATGCGTCCAGAGCTGCTGCCGATAGCTCATCTCGTCCAGTGTCGCAATTCGCACGCCGTCCGCATCCGGTTTCATGTGTTTTGCCACGATGTCCATTGCGACCTTTGCGAGGTAGAGGTTCGTCCCGATGCCCGCTGTCGCCGTGATTCCCGTCTCACGCAGGACATCGCGAATGAGGCGCATGGCGAAGTCGTGTGCCGAGATGCGTTCCGTCCTCAGATAGCTCGTCACGTCGATGAATACCTCATCGATGGAGTAGATGTGAATGTCATCGGGAGAGACGTGACGGAGATAGACCTCGTAGATGCGCATGCTGTAGTCCATGTAGAGCGCCATGCGCGGGGGCGCAATGTGATAGGCGATGGCAAACTCCGGATGCGCGGCAAGCTCCGCGCTGTCCCGCGTCTCTCCTGTGAGGGTGCGCTTCGGTGCGCGGTATTTGCGCCGCGCATTTGCCTGCTCCACGGCGCGGATGACCTCGAAGAGGCGCGGGCGCCCGCCGATGCCGTGCGCCTTGAGGGCGGGGGAGACGGCGAGGCAGATCGTCTTGCTCGTGCGGCTCTCGTCTGCGACCACGAGATGCGTGGTCATTGGGTTCAGCCCGCGCTCGATACACTCGACCGAGGCGTAGAACGACTTGAGGTCGATGGCGATATACGTGCGCTCCTTCATCTTCATCCCTCCTATCAGATAGTATAGCACAGATGTTTTTGTTTTGTAAATAAAGGAAAAAAGGGGGAGGTGTCGAATTACTCCCAAGAGAAAAGGAGCGGATAGTATGAAGATTATTGTGACGGGCGGGGCGGGGTTTATTGGCGCGAATTTTGTCTACTATGAGCTGCGTGAGCATCCGGAGGATCAGATCATCTGCTATGATGCACTGACCTATGCAGGCAATCTTGCGACGCTCGACGCGGCGCAGGAGAATCCGCAGTTCTCGTTCGTGCGTGGAGACATTGCGGATCGTGCAGCAGTCTATGCACTCTTTGAACGCGAGCAGCCGGACATCGTCGTTAACTTCGCAGCGGAGTCCCATGTGGATCGCTCCATCGAAAACCCCGAGATTTTTTTGCAGACGAATATCATCGGGACGAGCGTGCTGCTTGACGCCTGTCGCAAATACGGCATACAGCGCTATCATCAGGTCTCGACGGACGAGGTCTACGGCGATCTGCCGCTCGACCGTCCCGATCTCCTCTTTACGGAGGCGACACCTCTTCATACATCAAGCCCGTACTCCTCGTCAAAGGCGGGCGCCGACCTCCTTGTGCAGGCGTATGCGCGCACCTACGGCGTGTCTGTGACGATCTCGCGCTGCTCGAACAACTACGGCGCGTTCCAGTTCCCCGAGAAGCTCATCCCGCTCATGATGATCCGCGCGATGCAGGGGGAGAAGCTGCCCGTCTACGGCGACGGTCTGAATGTGCGCGACTGGCTGCACGTCGACGATCACTGCGCCGCCATCGACGTGATTATGCGACGCGGCACTGTGGGCGAGGTCTACAACGTCGGCGGGCACAACGAGCGCTCGAATATCGAGGTCGTCCGCACGATTCTCGCGGCGCTCGGCAAGGGCGAGGATCAGATCTCCTATGTCACGGATCGCAAGGGGCATGACCGCCGCTATGCGATCGATCCGACGAAGATCGGACGCGAACTCGGCTGGAAGCCCGCGACGAAGTTCGATGACGGCATCCAATCGACGATTGCGTGGTATCAGGAGAACGAAGCGTGGTGGGCGGACATCCTCAGCGGTGCGTACGAGAAGCGCAATGCAGAGGCTTGAGCATCTCCCTACACTTAAATTCAGTATTGACAAGGAGCGCGCTTTTCGCTATACTAGCCTTTGTCAGCGCGTAACGCGCGGGGGCATAGCTCAGCTGGGAGAGCGCTTGCATGGCATGCAAGAGGTCAGGGGTTCGATCCCCCTTGTCTCCACCATATTGACCGCACGAGATGTGAGAACATTTTCTCACATCTTTTTTGTTGCGTTTTGAAAGAGACAACAAAAAACCGTATCGCCGTAACGATACGGTAATATGCAATGGTGCGCCTGGGGGGATTCGAACCCTCGACCCACGGCTTAGAAGGCCGTTGCTCTATCCAACTGAGCTACAGGTGCAGTGGTCGGGATGACAGGATTTGAACCTGCGACATCTTGCTCCCAAAGCAAGCGCGCTACCAAACTGCGCTACATCCCGTACCGCCCTATTATAATGAGCGGCACGGGAAAAGTCAATATTGAGGCGCTGTTGCCGCAAAATATTTACCAAGCGGCATGGTGTGCGGTCTCTCGGTATGAAAATGCTCTAAGATCCAATCGGTACGCGGAGACTCTACATGGGCGGCAGGATTCCCGAGCGGGTCGAAGATCTCAAAGGGAACAGCTCCGTCAAGTCGGAACTCGTTGATTGTTTTTCTCGTATAGCGGAGCTTCGACTTCTCATTATACGCTGCATAGTCAATCGCAGGCAGCGGCAGATGAATCATAGAGCGTACGGTGACCTCATAGAGTCCTGTCTTTGGACTTTCAAGGACGAGATCCAAGTCGCCGAGGGCACTGTAGTACATGAGATACTCTGCCACATATTTCGGATAGCCGTCGACGGGAATGCCGTTGAGCGATTTGATGACATCGCCCGGTGACATTGCTGTGAGTTCCGGATGCTGTTTTGTATCGACGGTGTCGATGACCCAGCTTTGTTTCTCAGCATGTCCCTTTAGTGTAAAGCCGTAATACTTGGTAGGATAAAGATCCGCATATACTGCCTGTGTGATGTAGCTGATCGTATCGAGCGGGTGAATGTTGCCTGATGAGGCTCCCCAGTAATCCCAATTCACCCATGTTCCCGCAGGTTCTTCGCGAAATGTTACATAGTGTACTTCTGCCATGGACCACGACGGATGCAAAGCAAATGAGGGGAGATTCCCCACATCGGAAAAGACGTATTTGTTCGAAGTTTTGGCGCGCCCGCTGTCATAATGTGCGTTGGAGCGGTAGGCGATGGCGTCGCGCAGCTCCTTCGCCGGCATTCCGGGATAGAAGACGCTGTACATCGGTCCGTAGGCATTGCATTCCGCGACGGGAAGCGTAAGCCAGCGCGGAATACGTTTTACGAGAGGGGAGATCTCGTCACGACTTCCTTTGCTGTTCGGGGAATAATAGAAGTAAGCGTTTACCTTCCCTTTCTTCGCTGATTCCTCAAGTGCTGTCCAACGGGAGAGATCGCCGGCGTAATACCAATAGTCGGTGTAGTCCTTGGATGGGATGGTTTTGAGATCCGCTGCAGCGACAGGCGTCAATTCAAATGCCGTGTCCTCTTTTGTTCCGATGGTGAGGCGCGGCACCGTTCCGTCGCTGCCGTACTCACCCTGCACGTGGAAAAGATACTCGACTTTGCCATCCTTATGGATCTCGTGTAGTTCATAAGAACTATACAAATAGGGGATGGAGCGTAGGAATTTCGTTTGAACATCTCCTTGTTTTACAACGCCCCATGTCTCCATGGTTGGAGGCCGTTGGACTTCGATGCGGCGTGTCTGCGGCTCTTTCCAGTCCACATGATATGGATCTGCCTGCTGCTCTGCTGCATATGCTGTTGCTGAAACTGCGGCGGAGCAAAGGAGAACGGCGGTAATGAAGCGGTGAAGAACCTGTATCATAGCGGCATCAACCCTTCTTGTAAGATACAACTATTTCACAATATGTTTTCCGCCGAGGAAGCGCGGCTTCCAGTAGTCGTTCGACAGCGCGTCAATGCGTACGCCCTTGCTTGTGGAGGCATGGATGAACTCATCCTTGCCGAGGTAAATGCCGCAGTGGGATGCGCCCTTCTCGTACGTCTCGAAAAAAACGAGGTCACCGGGCACAAGTTCCTTTGTGCTCTTTGTTCGCAGACCGAGCTTGTACTGCTCATCTGCTGTGCGCGGAATGGTAATGCCATGCTTCTGAAAAACGTATTGGAGGTAGCCGGAGCAGTCGAATCCCTTCGGCGTTGTACCGCCGAATACATAGGGCGTTCCCATGTACGACTTCGCCGTCTTGATGACATCGGAGACCTTGCTTGCAGGTAGGATGGGCTTGCCATTGGGGGCAAGAGGAAGTTTCTTCTCGGCGGGCGGCGGGGCATCAATGCCCCATGTCTTCTTTGCGGGGAGCTCCTTGAGCGCACGCCACGTTGCGCTGTTGACGACACCCGTGATCTTGATCTTGCTGTCGCGCTGGAACTCGGCGACGGCGCGCTCCGTATCCTTGCCGAAGACACCGTCCGCACTTTTGATGTTGTAGCCCGCTTTTTGGAGCGCCTGTTGGAGGACGAGCACCTCATGCCCGTGCGAGCCCTCACGCAGGGTGGGGGAGGCAAATGCCGTGCCCGCAGCGAGGAGAAGGGCAATGGCGGTGGAGAGAAAGACGCGGCGTTTCATGGAGAGCATCCTTTCGTGATTTATGCGTGCTGTACGTGCTCGAGACCTTGTCCGAGGAGTTTCAGCACGTGATCGTCATCTATCGAGTAGAGCACTTCTTTCCCGTCTCTGCGGAATTTCACGAGGCGGGCGGTGCGCAGGACGCGCAGCTGATGAGAGATGGCGGACTGTCCCATGTCCAGTCCGTCCGCGATGTCGTAGACGCGCAGCTCCTCCGCTGCTGTGAGCAGGGAGAGAATCTTGATGCGCGTGGGATCGCCGAGCGTCTTAAAGAGGTCGGCGAGATGCTGTGCCGTATCCTGATCGATACATTTCAGTGGGGCGGCAGTCATACGCTGATATATCCTTTCTTCTGTCAGTAAATCTTGTTGATCTCAAATCCGTTTGCCGCGAGCGCGCAGACAATGCGGTCGATATGCTCCTGTCCGTGCGTCTCGACAGTGACGGTGAGCTGCACCTTCTGGAAGCTGTCCGTCACCATCGTCTGATCGTGGTCGAGGCGGATGACGTTCGCATCCTGCTCGGTGAGGATCTGCGCGACGGTCAGCAGCTGTCCCGGCTTGTCGGGGAGCTGGACGGAGAAGCGGAATACTCTGCCGCGCGAGATGAGTGCCTTCGAGATGAGCGCGGAGATGGTGGAGATGTCGATGTTGCCGCCGCTGACGAGCACGGCGATTTTCTTGTCCTTCATGCGCAGCTTGCCGAGCGCGGCGAGGGAGAGGACGCCCGCGCCCTCGGCGATGAATTTGTGCTTTTCGATGAGGGAGAGCAGCGCGCTCATGATCTCCATCTCAGAGACGGTGATGATCTCGTCGAGGTAGCGGCGACAGAATTCGAGCGTGAGGTTTCCCGCCGTGCGCACTGCGCAGCCGTCGGCGACCGTGTCGGCAGAGGGGAGCGTGATCGCGCGTCCGCAGGAGAGCGCCGCCTTCATGCACGCAGCATTCTCCGGCTCGACGCCAATGACCTTCACCTGCGGGTTGACGAGCTTCACCGCGAGCGCAATGCCTGAGGCAAGTCCGCCGCCGCCGACGGGGACGAGGATTGCGTCCACGTCCTTGAGCGCGTCGATCACTTCGAGGGCGATTGTGCCCTGTCCGACGATGACGTTGCGGTCATTGAACGGGTGGATGTAGACGTAGCCCTTCTCCTTCTGCAGTTCGAGACTGTGCGCATAGGCGTCGTCGAATCCGTTGCCGTGGAGGATGACCGTCGCGCCGAGTGCGCGCGTCGACTCTACCTTGAGGATTGGCGTCGTCGCGGGCATACAGATGACGGCATTCACGCCGAGTTTCTGCGAGGCGTAGGCGACGCCTTGCGCGTGATTGCCCGCCGAGGCGGTGATGACGCCACGCGCCCGCTCCTCCTCTGTGAGCATGGAGATGCGGTTATACGCACCGCGCAGCTTGAATGCACCTGTAGTCTGGAGATTTTCGAGTTTCAGATAGGTCGCGTTGCCCGCGATCTCGGAGAAGAACTCACTGTGTACCAGAGGGGTCTTTCGTACAATGCCCTCGAGCCTTTTCGCCGCAGCATAGATATCCGAAATCCCTGTGGATGCGACAACTTCCGCATCCGTCTCCACTCTCTGTTCTTCTCCCATAGCGCATTGCCTCCATTTGTACTTATATGTAGAGTCAGTCTATCATTTTCGGTGGGGCACGTCAATTTATTTTCATCAGAGCGAATAATCGTCGGAATAAAGAAGGAGTTTGACAGAATTTAGCGAATAAATACAACAAACAAGGCGGGACGGAGGTGCGTGATGGTTCAGCAGTCAAAGTACGCGCATATCCTTGTCCCTGTGGACGGGTCGCAGGAGTCTCTGCGTGCCGTTCGTCTGGCGGGTGAGGTCGCTTGTATGACGGCGTCCACGGTGGAGCTTCTCTATGTGTCTCCGTTCGACGCGAGCACGGATGAGGGCGATGTTTCGTGGCTTCCCGAGAGCATTGTGCGTCCGGCGGCAGAGGAGGCGCAGGAGATATTTGCCGCAGCGGATGTGCTCCTGCCGGAGCGCACTGTACGTGAGCATCACCACCGCACGGGAATACCTGCGGAGGAGATTCTGCGATTCATCGATGAGGTGGACGTGGAGCTCGTCGTTATCGGCGGGCGCAAGCTCTCGCGTGTGAGCGGATTTCTCCTTGGGAGTGTCACGCAGACCGTCTTGGAGCACGCGCATTCCAGCGTCATGGTCGCGGGAAGCGCATAATCCTGTCTATATGGTTCATTTCTATAGAGAAGTGAGGAGGAACTGCCATGATTAAGAATATTTTGGTGCCGGTGGATGGCTCCGAGGGTGCTGACCGCGCGATTGAAAAGGCCTGCATGCTCGCCGAGATCTGCGGCGCAAAGCTGAATTTCCTCTACGTCGCGAACATCAATCAGCTCGCAATCAACGCCGTGCTCTCGGATGCGATTCTCGACTCCGTGACGAAGGCGGGGAATGTCATCCTTGACCGTGCGCTCGAGATGGTACCGGCAGGCGTCACGAAGGAGTCGTTCTCCGACACGGGATCACCGGCGGTGGTCATCCTCGACTTTGCGGAGACGAACGACATCGACCTCATCGTCATGGGCAGCCGTGGACTTGGCGTCGTCAAGGGCGTGCTGCTCGGCAGCGTCAGCCAGTATGTCGTTGAGCAGTCGAAGTGCCCCGTGCTCGTCGTCAAGTAGGGCGCGCACAGATTGAATTTGTGGGAAAGGAGCTGCTGCGGAGGTGTATGCTTTCGCCGCAGCTCTTTGCTGTGCGTGTATATGCGCGTACTCTGAAAGGTGGACGAAATGAACGATCGGCGCTTTGCGCGGACGGAGATGCTGGTGGGCAGTGCGGGCGTGGAGAGCCTCGCCGCTGCGTCCGTTGCGGTGTTTGGCATCGGCGGGGTCGGCTCCTATGCGGCAGAGGCACTTGCACGTGCGGGTATCGGCAAGTTGACGCTCGTCGATCACGATGTCATCGACGTGACGAATATCAACCGCCAGATTCACGCGCTGACCGAGACCGTGGGCATGCCGAAGACGGAGACGATGGCGCGGCGCATCCGCTCCATCAACCCTGCCTGTGATGTACGTGAGATACGCGCATTCTATCAGCCCGCCGATGCGGATGCGTTTTTTCCCGAGCACTATGACTATGTACTCGATGCTGTGGACACGGTGACGGCGAAGATTGATCTCGCCGTGCAATGTCATCAGCGGGGGATCCCGCTCATCGCGAGTATGGGGGCGGCGAACAAGCTCGATCCGACGCTCTACGAGATCATGGATCTCTATCGGACGAAGGGCGATCCGCTTGCGCGCATTCTGCGGAAGAAACTCAAGGAAAAAGGGGTGCCGCGCCTGAAGGTCGTCTGCTCGCGTGAGCGTCCGCGCACACCCAAGGTGGGGGAGGAGACATCGGCGGCGGGACGGCGCAGTGTACCGGCAAGCATTTCCTTCGTCCCGTCCGCAGCGGGGCTGATGATGGCGGGCGCGGTCGTCCGCGATCTCTTGAACATCCGAGTGGAGGTATCATCATGAGAGTATCCGTACTGGGGTGCGGGCGTTGGGGCTCGTTTCATGCGTGGTACGCCGCGCGCGTCGGTCATGCGGTCACGCTCTGGGGGCGTGCACATTCGGCACATCTGAAAGAGCTGCGCGCGACGCGGACGAATGAGTTCCTGATGCTGCCGGAGGACATCCGTCTGACAGACGATCTCGCGGAGGCAGTTCGGGTGGCAGAGATTGTCATCATCTCCATCCACGCGCAGGCGCTGCGCTCCTTCCTGCGCGATCTCTGTGCATGCGGACTGGGCGGGACGATGGCAGAGAAGACCATCATCCTCTGCATGAAGGGGCTCGAGATCGGAACGGGCAAGCGTCTCAGTACGGTGGTGCATGAGGAATTGGGGGACGATGTGCATCCCGTCGTCTGGGTCGGTCCCGGACACGTGCAGGACTTCGTGCGCGGCATACCGAACTGCATGGTGCTCGCAGGCGAGGATCGGGATGCGCTGCAGGGGCTCGTAGATGCGCTCGGCAGCCCGCTCATCCGCTTCTACTACGGTGAGGATCTGCTTGGCACGGAGGTCGGTGCGGCGGCGAAGAATGTCGTCGGACTCGCGGCGGGGATGCTCGACGGACTCGAGTACGGCAGTCTGAAGGGCGCACTTATGGCACGCGGTACACGCGAGCTTGTGCGCCTCGTACGTGCGATGGGCGGCGATGGGGAGACGATCTATGGGCTCTCCCACCTCGGCGACTACGAGGCAACGCTCTTCTCGCCGCACAGCAACAATCGCCGCTATGGCGAGGCTGTTGTGCGCGGCACGGCGGGGGATTTCCACAAGATTGCCGAGGGTGTCTATACTGCCGAGGCGCTGATGGCTCTCTCGGAGGAGTATGGCGTCGATCTGCCCATCTCTGCGACCGTCTACGAGATCGTCACGAATGGACGCGATCCGCGCGCGCAGCTGACGCAGCTTTTCCTGCGGGCAACAAAGAGTGAAAAGGAATAGGGAATCAATGAGTGAACGAAAGCATATTGATGTCGTTGCGGGGGCAATCCTGCGTGACGGAAAGGTGTTCGGCGCGTGCCGTGGCTACGGTGCGTACGCCGGTACATGGGAGTTTGCGGGCGGCAAGGTTGAGGTGGGCGAGACGGATGAGGCGGCGCTCGTGCGTGAGATTCGTGAGGAACTCGGCGTCGAGATCGCCGTTGAGCGTCTGCTTGGGATCGTCGATCACGACTATCCCGAGTATCATATGAATATGCGCCTCTATATCTGCCGCCACATTGCGGGCGAGCCGCAGCTCTCCGTGCACTCGGCGGGGCGTTGGCTCGGGCGCGTCGATCTCTACAGTGTCCCGTGGTTCGAGGCGGATATGGAGCTCATCCGAAAGCTCGAAGCCGATCTGCGCTGACGTTGACAAATCCGCTGTGGGAGTGCTATAATACAACCCATGCCGAAGTGGCGGAATTGGCAGACGCAGCAGACTCAAAATCTGCCGTTGGAAACAACGTGCCGGTTCGACCCCGGCCTTCGGCACCATAGCAGACGATTTCCCTAAGAGTGAACGCGAACTCTTAGGGATTTTTTGCAAAATCGGGAAATTTTGGGACATCCGTATATATTGCTTCCGTACGGGTTGACACGGCGAGCGGAAGCGCGTATATTAGACAGAAAAATTTTAGGACGGATCATCTTAGGACGGATACAGAAAGGAAGGGTTTCGTTGGCACATTACTACACCGAGCCATCGCACACATTTGGAGAGTATCTGCTCATCCCGGGCTACTCCTCGGCGGAGTGCTTCCCTGCGAACGTTACGCTGCGGACACCACTCGTCAAATACCATCGTGACGAGGAGCCGGCGCTCACAATGAACATTCCCATGACCTCCGCAATCATGCAGGCAGTGTCGAATGACACGATGGCGATTGCGCTCGCCAAGCAGGGCGGCATCTCCTTCATCTATGGTTCGCAGTCCATCGAGGAAGAGGCGGCGATGGTCGCGCGTGTGAAAAACTATAAGTCGGGCTTTGTCAGCAGCGACTCGAACATCAGCCCGGATACCACGCTCGGCGGCGTGCTCGACCTCCTCGCGAAGACGGGGCACTCCACGATGGCGGTCACGGAGGACGGCTCGGCGAACGGCAAACTCGTCGGCATCGTGACGAGTCGCGACTACCGTGTCTCGCGGATGTCGCTCGATACGAAGGTACACACCTTTATGACTCCGTTTGAAAAGCTCGTCTGGGCGGACGCGGACTCCACGACGCTCACACAGGCGAACGACCTCATCTGGGAGCGTAAGCTGAACATGCTCCCGCTCATCGACAAGAATCAGCGACTCCGCTACATGGTGTTCCGCAAGGACTACACCGACAACAAGGAGAACGAGCTCGAGCTGACCGACAGCAACAAGAGCTACATCGTCGGCGCGGGCATCAATACGCGCGACTACGCCGAGCGCGTCCCTGCGCTCATCGCAGCGGGCGTGGATGTCCTCTGCATCGACTCCTCCGAGGGCTTCTCCGAGTGGCAGCGCCTCACGATCCAGCACATCCGTGAGCAGTACGGCGACAGTGTCAAGGTCGGCGCGGGCAACATCGTTGACGGCGAGGGATTCCGCTTCCTCGCGAATGCGGGCGCGGACTTCATCAAGGTCGGAATCGGCGGCGGCTCGATCTGCATCACGCGTGAGACGAAGGGCATTGGGCGCGGACAGGCGACGGCTCTCATTGACGTGTGTGCCGAGCGCGACAAATACTACAAGGAGACGGGCGTCTACATCCCCATCTGCTCCGACGGCGGCATCGTCTACGATTACCACATGACGCTTGCGCTCGCGATGGGCGCGGACTTCCTCATGCTCGGGCGCTACTTCTCGCGCTTTGATGAGAGCCCGACGGATCGCGTCATGGTGAACGGCACATACTATAAGGAGTATTGGGGCGAGGGCTCGAACCGCGCGCGCAACTGGCAGCGGTACGACCTCGGCGGCAGCAAGAAGCTGTCGTTCGAAGAGGGCGTCGACTCCTACGTCCCATATGCGGGACCTCTCAAGGAGAATGTCCAGACGACACTCTCCAAGATCCGCTCCACCATGTGCAACTGCGGCGCGCTCAGCCTCCCCGAGTTCCGCGAAAAGGCGAAGCTCACCCTCGTCTCCTCGACCAGCATCGTCGAGGGCGGCGCGCATGACGTTATCCTGCGCGATAAGCTCGGACGCGACTGATACAAACGAATAGATACACGAACGACCTCTCTGCCGAATGTGCAGAGAGGTCGTTCGTGTTTTGAAGTATAATCGAAAAGGCATCGTGCGTGTAAAAGTTTTGCGATTATAACCAGAAAAACTATTGATATAGAGTTGTTTTTGCGGTAGTATTCTCTAGAGGTGATTCCGATGATACAACGCCCGCTTTATTTGGGTAAGATCATGACCTATGTCAATACACCGTTTGTCAAAGTGCTTACAGGCGTACGCCGCTGCGGCAAATCCACAATTCTAAAGATGATTATGGAGGAGCTGAAGGAAAAGTACGGCGTATCGGATGAGTGCCTTGTCATGATGCGGTTTGACTCGATGGAATACGAGGGAATGCGTGCGCGGGACATTTTTGCGCTCATACGGGAGAAAGTGCATCCGAGCAGCAAGACCTATTTTTTCCTCGATGAAGTTCAGGAGATCAGCGGCTGGGAAAAAATTGTCAACACGCTTGCCGCTGATTATGATACTGATATTTACGTGACCGGCTCCAATTCCCGCATGATGTCCTCGGAGATATCGACCTATCTGACAGGGCGCTATATCTCTTTTCGGATCTTTACGCTGTCGTTTGAGGAGTATCTGGACTTCAAAGGCAGATATACGGATATTCGCGATCCTCACATAGAGATGGCGGACTATATTCGGCTGGGCGGGTTTCCTGCGACGCATTTGCAGGCATATGCACAGGACGAGATCTATACCATTGTACGTGATATCTATCATTCGACCATCTTTACCGATATTGTCCGGCGCAATCAGATTCGCAAGATTGACCAGTTGGAACGCATTGTGAGGTATACCTTCTCCAATGTCGGCAATACATTTTCGGCAAAATCCATCTCCGATTATCTGAAATCAGAGCATCGAAAGATTGATAACGAGACGGTCTACAGCTATCTGGAAAAACTCGAAAAGGCGTATCTTCTGTTTCGATGTCCGCGCTGCGATCTCCAAGGAAAGGAGATTCTGAAAACGCAGGAAAAATTTTATTTGGCAGATACCGCGCTGAGATATGCCGTGCTCGGCTATGCACCGGACACGGCAGCAAGCAGTTTGGAGAACGTAGTCTACCTCGAGCTGTGTCGCCGTGGGTATACCGTCCATATCGGAAAAACAGCAGATGGGGAGATTGACTTTGTTGCCGAGCATCAAGGCAATCGTATGTATATTCAGGTCACACAGGAAATTCGATCTGAAAAAACGCAGCGGCGGGAATATGACCGACTGCTGGATCTGCGGGATAACTATCCAAAATATGTCCTGCGGGCAGATGCATTTGCAGATGGGAACTACAAGGGCATCAAAACGATGCATATTGCGGATTTCTTGCTGAGCAAGGAGTATTGACTACAGTGATATACCCATGCGGATATTGCTCGACGCCTCCCTTCGGCTGCAACCTCTCCCGTTGCAATACATGAGAGTGATATGATAAAATAAATGCAAAACGAGGCCACTGTGAACGGAGGTGTGACTTGCTCGTCGGGATACAGGATGAAATACTGCGGCTGCACGCGATGGGGTGGCTCGCACCACTGCTTGCAGATAAGACGACGAAGCGGAATATCATCTGGGCGACGGATGCCTATCGTGTGTTCGGCTCCGACTACGAGAGTACGCAGGAGATTCTGCCCGTGCTCATCACGGGGCCCCACTCAGATGTTATTAAGACGCGCGCACGCAAGGAGATGGAGCAGCAGTCCGAGCGCACGCGCCGCCATGCGGAGGTGTTCACGCCGCTCTCTATCTGCCGCAGGATGGTCGCGGCGGCGGATGCCTCCTATTTTGGCGGGCGTGACCCCTTCGCGCAGGAGGGGCACGTCCGCTTTCCACGGCGGCGGAAATGGGAACACTATGTGGATGCGCGGCGGCTTGAGATCACTTGCGGAGAGGCACCCTATCTCGTGCAGCGGTACGATGTCGCGACGATGGAGAGCGTACCGCTTGCGGAGCGGAATGGCATCCTCGACCGCAAGCTGCGCGTGGTGACGGAGAATGTGATGGATGAGGATGCGTGGATGCAGTGGGCGCTGCGTGCGTATCAGGCGACCTACGGCTACGAGTTCCAAGGGGACAATCTCCTGATTGCGCGCGTGAATCTGCTCATGACGTTCGAGGAGCATCTTTCTGAGCGATGGCGGAGGAAGCCGACCGACGCCGAGTACCGCATGATCGTGCGGACGATTGTCTGGAATCTCTGGCAGATGGACGGGATTCGCCGCGCGACGCCGTGTATGGAGGCGGAAGATGCGCCGATGGAGCTACCGCTCTTCGA
>NZ_CP016201.1:2601411-2603025 GCF_001683335.1 Selenomonas sp. oral taxon 126 | reverse complement strand
CGATCTGCCCGAGGAAGTCACGCAGATGGGGCTGTTCCCTCCGCGCACGGTGGAAGCGCCGCCTGTGCGCATCTATGACTGGCGGCGGCAGAGCGGATTGGAGTATCGGAAGGTAAACACGGGAGGAAGGACTATGAAGTTCGATTTCGTGATAGGGAATCCACCGTATCAGGATGAATCTAATGGGAGTTTGCGTAACTATGCTCCTCCGATTTATCATTTGTTTTTGGACGAGGCATATAAAATTGCAGATAAGGTTGAACTCATTCATCCTGCGAGGTTTTTGTTCAATGCGGGGTCAACACCTAAGGTCTGGAATGAAAAGATGTTGGAAGATCCTCACTTAAAGGTTTTGGAGTACGAAGCAGACAGTGATAAAATATTTCCAAACCTATCTACTCCTATCAAAGGCGGTATTGTTATCACCTATCGAGATACGACAGAAGATTACGGAGCTATCCAAGCATTTACTCCGTATCTGGAAATGAATGCAATATCACATAAAGTTGTCAATCACGATTGTTTTTCGAGTTTGATGGATGTGGTGTATTCTAGAACCTCATACAGACTGACCGATACTATGCACGGGGATTATCCAGAAGCTCTTTCTAAACTTAGTAACGGACACCCCTATGACATGGCATCAAATATCTTTCAGCGATTGCCCGAAATTTTTTTTGATGCTCCGCCGCAAGATGGGTATGAATATATAAAGATTCTGGGGCGTGAAGGAAGTCGGCGTATTTATAAATATATTCGGCGTGTGTATGTAAATGATGTCGAAAATCTTATGTCATATAAGGTTTATGTTCCTCAAGCTACTGGGAGTGGTGTTTTTGGTGAGGCGTTAAGTCAGCCCATTATCGAATCTCCAAGTGTAGCGGCAACAGAAACTTTTATCAGTATTGGAAAATTTGATAGTGAGGATGAAGCAAAAGGGCTTGAAAAGTATATAAAGACTAAGTTTTTACGGGCTATGTTGAGTATATTGAAGGTAACACAGAATGGTAATCGTGGTGTATGGAAAATGATTCCCCTTCAAGATTTCTCCTCGTCCTCGGATATCGACTGGTCACAGCCCATCGCGGCGATTGATCAGCAGCTCTATGCGAAGTATGGACTCTCGGCGGAGGAGATTGCCTTTATCGAGTCCCATGTAAAGGAGATGGCGTGATGGCGGTTCAGATTCAGCCCTTTGCCCGCGTCGTGCCGATGATCTACGCCTACAATACGCCGGGCATCTCCTATCACGACGGATGGACGAAGGTCGGCTATACGGAGCGGCAGTCCGTCGAGAAGCGCATCGCACAGCAGACGCATACGGCACATATCCATTGGCAGCTCGCATGGAAGGATAATGCGATGTTCAAGGATGGCTCGGGGGAGTATTTCACCGACCGCGATTTCCATGACTATCTGGAGACACTGCACATTGCGCGTGAGCCGCATACGGAATGGTTTCATGCGGACGGCGGGACGCTGTTCGGACATTTCCATGACTTCGCCATGCGGAAGCTGCCGCGCGCGCAGGAGCATACGACCTACGAGCTGCGCCGTGAGCAGGAGGATGCGGCGGCGATGACGGCGGCGTATTTTCGGAGCGGCGGGACGGAG
>NZ_CP016201.1:2594879-2601386 GCF_001683335.1 Selenomonas sp. oral taxon 126 | reverse complement strand
CCCTCTGGAATGCGAAGCCGCGCTTCGGCAAGACGCTGACCTCCTACGATCTCATCCGCAGGATGGGCTTCACGAAGGTGCTCATTGTGACAAACCGCCCGAGCATTGCGAACTCGTGGGCAGAGGATTTTCACCGCTTCATCGGCTGGCACGGGGCGCTTGCCTTTGTGTCCGATACGGAGGCTCTGCGCGGCAGGGAGGGGGTGCTCACCCGCGAGGCGTACACGTCGCTACCCACGATGGAGGATGTCGGGATGGTGGCGTTCGAGTCCCTGCAGGGGCTGAAGGGATCGGTGTATTTCGGCGGGGAGTATGACAAGCTGCGCTGGATCAGCGAGCTGGAATTCGACCTCCTGATTGTGGACGAGGCGCAGGAGGGCATTGATACGATGCGGACGGAGCGAGCGTTCCGTCAGATCAGCCGTGCGCATACGCTCTATCTGTCGGGGACGCCGTTCAAGGCACTCGCGAGCGCACAGTTCGCGGCGGAGCAGATCTATAACTGGTCGTATGCGGATGAGCAGGAGGCAAAGGACTCGTGGGCGGATGATGCGTACAATCCCTATGAGCCGCTGCCAAGGCTCGCCATGTTCACCTATCAGCTCTCGCCGATGATCGAGGACGATCTGCGGCAGGGGATCGATCTCGGGGAGGAGCGTGCAGAGTATGCGTTCGATCTGAACGAGTTCTTTGCAACGAATGAGGGCGGGCGATTCGTGCATGAGGAGGAGGTGCGCAGGTTCCTCTATGCGCTGCGCACGAATGAGAAATATCCGTACTCGACGCCCGCACTGCGCGCGGAGCTGACGCATACGCTCTGGTTGCTGAACCGTGTCGCGAGTGCAAGGGCACTCGCAAAGCTGCTGCATGAGGATCCCGTGTTTGCGGACTATGAGATCGTGCTCGCGGCGGGGGACGGTGCACTCGATGATGTGCGGGCGAGCGAGGCGGCATATGACCGCGTGCGTGCGGCCATCCGCGACCACGAGCGGACGATCACGCTGAGTGTCGGGCAGCTGACCGTGGGCGTGACGATCCCTGAGTGGAGCGGCGTGCTGATGCTGTGCAATCTGCAAAGCCCCTCGTCCTATATGCAGGCGGCGTTCCGTGCGCAGAATCCGTGCGTCGTGACGCGGGCGGACGGGCAGCGGATGCGCAAGCAGACGGCGTATGTCTTTGACTTCGATCCTGCGCGGACGCTCATCATCTTTGACGCATTCGCAAACAATCTGTCCGCAGATACGGCGGACGGACGCGGGACGGGGGACGCACGGCAGGCGAATATCCGCCGTCTGCTGAATTTCTTCCCTGTGCTCGGCGAGGATGAGGCGGGGCGCATGGTGGAGCTGGATGCGGCGCAGGTGCTCTCGATTCCGCGCCGATTGAAGAGTGCGGAGGTGGTGCGGCGTGGCTTCCTGTCGAACTTCCTCTTTGCCAACATCGGCGCGGTCTTTGGTGCGCCCGCAGTTGTCCGCGACATTATGGATAAGCTCACGCCCGCGCAGGAGGATGTGCGTCCGAAGAATCCGCCGAAGTTGGATGAGATGGCATCGGTCTCGGTGGATGAGAATGGTGCAGCCGAGGTCTCGGGTGAGATCGTGATCGGACGGACACAGGATATTTTCGGAACGAAGCGCTATGCAGAGGTGGAGGAGCGCATTGTTACGGCGCTGCCGCAGATTGCGTCGTCTGCGGATGCCGCGCAGGTGGCGGAGTCAATCGCGGCTCTGACAGAGACAGTGAAGGAGCATCTGCGCACGGAGGTGATTGCGCCCGTGGCGGCTGCCTATGAGGTGAAGCCGCGTGCACAGGCGCGCATGGAGCGGCAGGTGGAGCAGGAGGTCGAGCGGCGTCTCACAGAGATTCATGAGGACTACGCACAGCAGACGAATATCGCACGGGCGGAGCTGGTGCGCAGGAGGGACGCGGCGGAGACGGCGGACGAGGTCACGGCGGCAGAGGCTGCTTTTAGTGCGGAGATGACGGCTGCACTCCACTCTCTGACGGAGGCGGCACAGGCAGCGGCGAAAGAGGCAATCGAGGAGAAGCCTGCAGAGCTGGTGGAGCGCATGGAGCGCGCGAAGGCGGAGGAGAAGAAGCGGACGCTCGAGGATGAGGTGCGTGCGCGTCTGCGCGGGTTCTCGCGGACGATTCCGAGCTTTGTCATGGCGTATGGGGATGCGGGGCTGACGCTCGCGAATTTCGATGACTATACGGAGGACGATGTCTTCGCCGAGGTCACGGGCATCACGGAGGCGGAGTTCCGTTTTCTGCGCGACGGCGGTACGTATACGCATCCCGAGACGGGGGCAGAGGAGTATTTTGCGGGGCATCTCTTTGACGAGGTGGTCTTCAATGACTCGATTGCGGAGTTTTTGAAGAAGCGGGAGGAGCTGGCGGACTACTTCGACGAGGCGCATACAGAGGATATTTTCGACTATATCCCGCCGCAGCGGACGAATCAGATCTTTACGCCGCGCGCGGTTGTGCGGCGGATGGTGGACGCACTCGAGGCGGAGAATCCCGGCTGCTTCGACGATCCGACGCGGACGTTTGCCGATCTCTATATGAAGTCGGGGCTGTATATCACGGAGATTGTAAAGCGGCTCTACCGCTCGGAGAAAATAAAAGCAGAATACCCGGATGACGCGGATCGCATTCGGCATATTCTGCGGAATCAGGTCTATGGGATGGCGCCGACGCGCATCATCTATCTCATCGCGACGAACTACATTCTTGGATTCGATGCGGCGATGCGGTCAGAGACGCGCAACTTCGTTCAGGCGGACGCGGCGCAGGCGGCAAAGGACGGGCGGCTTGCGGAGCTCGTGGAGGAGTGTTTCGGTGGCACATCATGATTTCTGCATAAAGGCGCGGTAGGTGCGCTCCATCTCCTTGCGCGTCTTGCTCGCGGGCCAGAGTTCGCCGAGCGCGCCCTCGCGCATTCCTGCGGCGAGGTGGTTGTAGAGGTTCGGATTCTCTGCGCTAAGATGCGCGATCAGCTCCTTGACGGTCTGGCGCGTCGTATTGCCGTTGTGCGGGCAGGGCGATGGGATCGGCGTGAAGCCGTGGTACCGGGTCGCGTCGATGATCTCCTGCTCGCGGAAGTAGACGAGGGGGCGGATGACGGTGATGTCCGTCTTGTCCAGATAGGTCTTGGGGCGGAATGTGTTCAGCTGCCCCGAATAGAATAGGCTCATGAGAAAGGTCTCCACCGCATCGTCGTGATGATGCGCGTAGGCGACCTTATTCATTTTGTGGGCGACGGCATAGCGGTTCACCGCGCCGCGCCGAAAGAACGCGCAGGTGAAGCAAGGACTTTTGTCGTCCTGCGCCGCAATCGCGCCCGCAATGTCCACGTCCACGACCTCGTAGGCGATGTCGAGACTCCGGCAGAATGAAGCGATTGAAGCGGTGTCAAACGACTCGTCGAACTGCGGATTGACGGTGAATGCTGCGATGTAGAAATCTCGTTTCAGACGCTCGCGCAGAATTGCAAGCGCGTAGGTGAGAAAAATGCTGTCCTTGCCGCCCGAGACGCCGATCAGGATGCGGTCGCCCTGCTCGATGAGCTCGAACTCGACGACGGCGCGCATGAGCTTGCTGAAATAGGACTGCGGGATGTTGATGTTCATGTATGTGAATCTTCCTTATTCTATATGGCAGAGATAGACGCCGAGGACACCGTGCTCGATGGATACAGTAAATACTTTTGCGCTGTTGTTGCGGGCGAGCACATTGCTGACTGCGAGCGAGGTGTGATTCGATATATGGGCGTTCGTTAGTTCCCAGTACAGCCCTTTGGTTGTTATACCTGTGCACTCCTCTGTGAAGGGGAGGAGGGAGATTGCGCGCGGTGGATTTTTGCAGGTGATGTGCAGCGTCTCGCCGTCGTGCAGATAGAAGAGCGACTCCCGCTCATCTGCAAGCACGCAGGGAACGGAGATGTGTGCGGCGACAGCAGCGGTGCTCATGAGATGATCGAGCCGCCCCCCGAATGCCGCTGTCAGAACGAGGAGCGGCGGCAGTGCTTCCTTAGCGGCGATATGAAACGCAAGCTCCGTGTCCGTGTCATCCTTTTCGGGCGGAAAGGAATGCACCTGCGCGGCCTTTGCAGCGCCCCACGTCCACGCCGCTGCGTTCGCACTGTCACCGTCGCCAATGAGGAGTGCAGGAGGCAGGCCGGCGCTATAACAGATATTAACACCGCGATCGATTGCCCAGACAGGGCGATCCGTTCCGCTCTTTTCATCCTGTGCGACGAGCCCTGCGAGCCAATCTGCTGCGGGCGGACGACCGCCGCCGATACAGACAACCTCCTGTCGTGGGCAGCAGGGAAGTGTGGCGCGGAGTGCGGGGAGAATGAGATGATGTTCGTTCATGCTGTTCCTCATATATTAGGATTTTCCACATCTCTTTTGAGCTTTTCTGCAAAGGCATTCACTTTCTCCAGATATTTTGCCATAGCAGATATAAGGTCGGTGCGGCGGCTGCTTTCATTCAAGAGCATATTCGAGCAGTTGGGCAGATATGATATAGTTCGATATTTTGTTAGAACCCGCCATGATTCAAGGCACTCCTAAAATAAAATGTTTCCCCCTGCTCCGGTAGCAGCTCGAAAATGTCAATAATTTCCTTTCTGGAAATGCCCTGCTCCTGCATAAAGTCTTTAATTAGAGAGATATAGCACTCTTCAAAGAACCCAAGAAGATACCCGGCGTGCGTGAGTTCGTCATAGGGAATTTCCTTCTTAAATATTTTTACCAATGTTTGATAGGGCATGACATCCTCGTGTCGAATGTTCATCAGCCCCTGACAGGCGCGGGAGGCACGATTGAGATATGGTTCTGATAGTATTTTGAGCATGATGTATCACCTCGATTACATTATACTATCCTGGTGGAAATAAGGCTAGCGCACATAAACAATAAAATATGATTTCACTTGTCGATGTACTGATATTTTTGTGTGCCAATGGTATAATAACACAAGACGGAGGGATAGCAGATGTCGGTTTTTGAGGAAATTGAGCGAAAGAAGGCAGCACTGGATGCGCGGAGGCCGCTGACAGCGGGGGAGCGCGAACGACTGAACGAGGAGTTTGCCATCGAGTACACATATAACTCCAATGCAATCGAGGGCAATACACTCACACTGCGTGAAACAGATCTCGTGTTGCGCGGTCTGACAATCGATCAAAAACCACTTAAGGATCACATGGAGGCGGTCGGACACAAAGAAGCATTTGACTTCGTGTGCGAATTGGTGCGGGAGCATGCGCACCTAACCGAGTATGCAATCAAGCAGATTCACGCGCTTGTTCTTGCAGATAAGCGGGAGGATCGCGGCGTCTATCGGAGAGTTCCTGTCCGTATCATGGGCGCGGCGCATGAACCTGTGCAGCCGTATCTCATCGAGTCACGCATGAAAGAGCTGCTGATTGATTACACGGGGCGCGATGAACATATCGTGCGAAGGCTTGCGCGCTTCCATATCGAATTTGAGAGAATCCACCCATTCATTGATGGAAACGGACGTACGGGGCGGCTTCTCGTCAATTTGGAACTTATGAAGGCGGGCTATCCGCCGATTGATATCAAATTCACAGATCGTGTTGCTTACTATAAGGCTTTCGATGCGTACGAAGACGGGGGCGACCTCGCTGCGATGGAGGAGCTGTTTGCTCGGTATCTCAATGAGAGATTGGATATGTATCTGAGCATCCTGGAAGAATCATAGGGCAGGTGTCCGTTATATCCGACAAGTCTTTTTGTAAAAAATGAAAAATGGGGGTTGACGAGCACCATCCCTCCGTGTTATATTATGATAGTCGCGCCGATGAGGGCAGCGCGGAGACGAAAAACTCCACAAACCTAGAAACGGCGCAGGATGTACCCTGAAAACTACACAATGCAAAACATGTTAGAATAACTTCTAACAAGCCAGATGCAACATCGTTGTGAAGGATTTATTCCTTCGGTCAACGAAACAACAATTCTTTTACAAGAATGACATAATGAGCCAACAGGCTCTCGAATAGGGGCAACCCTTTAGCGGAGAGTTTGATCCTGGCTCAGGACGAACGCTGGCGGCGTGCTTAACACATGCAAGTCGAACGGAGCGAATGAAAGCTTGCTTTTATGAGCTTAGTGGCAAACGGGTGAGTAACACGTAGACAACCTGCCGACAGGATGGGGACAACATTCCGAAAGGAATGCTAATACCGAATGAAGCGGAGGAGAGGCATCTCTCCTCCGTGAAAGATGGCCTCTTTTTATGCTATCACCTGTCGATGGGTCTGCGTCTGATTAGCTAGTTGGTGAGGTAACGGCTCACCAAGGCGACGATCAGTAGCCGGTCTGAGAGGATGAACGGCCACATTGGGACTGAGACACGGCCCAGACTCCTACGGGAGGCAGCAGTGGGGAATCTTCCGCAATGGGCGCAAGCCTGACGGAGCAACGCCGCGTGAGTGAAGAAGGTCTTCGGATCGTAAAGCTCTGTTGA
>NZ_CP016201.1:2590400-2593026 GCF_001683335.1 Selenomonas sp. oral taxon 126 | reverse complement strand
CCCCCCGTAAACGGGGGAAGCTAAGAGAGCGAGATTGGCGTCACCTTCAGCCTCCCCTGCTTGCGGGGGAGGGGGACCACGCAACGCGTGGTGGAAGGGGCGAAATCATGAGCGTAGGAAGCAGAACAGTCCTCACTAAAAGATTTTCCCAAGCAAATTAGGATAAAGCGAAAATACCTTTAAACTGATGACAAAAGTCGTAAGACGTAAGTCAAGTTTAGAAGGGCATACGGCGGATGCCTAGGCGTTTCGAAACGAAGAAGGACGCGATCAGCTGCGATAAGCCATGACGAGCTGCAAGTAAGCATAGACTCATGGATTTCCGAATGGGGCAACCCGGCAAGAGTAACGTCTTGTCACCTTATCTACGAGATAAGGAGAAAACACCCGATGAACTGAAACATCTAAGTAGTCGGAGGAAAAGAAATCAAAGAGATTCCCTGAGTAGCGGCGAGCGAAACGGGAAGAGCCCAAACCAAATGACTTCGGTTGTTTGGGGTTGCGGACCTGCAACAAACTGGACACTTTAGTGGAAGCATCTGGGAAGGTGCGGCAAAGAGAGTGAGACCCTCGTACACGAAAGAGTGAAAAGCGGGCAGGAATCCAGAGTACCACAGGGCACGAGGAACCCAGTGGGAAGCAGGGTGGACCACCATCCAAGGCTAAATACATCGAAACGACCGATAGCGATGAGTACCGTGAGGGAAAGGTGAAAAGAACCCCGGGAGGGGAGTGCAATAGAACCTGAAACCGTATGTCTACAAACAGTCGGAGCACTTTACATGTGCGACGGCGTGCCTATTGAAGAATGAACCGGCGAGTTAATTTATGCTGCGAGGTTAAGCGGGAGACGCGGAGCCGAAGCGAAAGCGAGTCTTAAGAGGGCGTCAAGTAGCATGGATTAGACCCGAAACCACAGTGATCTATACATGTCCAGGTTGAAGCTCAGGTAAAAATGAGTGGAGGACCGAACCCGTGCATGTTGAAAAATGTTGGGATGAGATGTGTATAGGGGTGAAATGCCAATCGAACGTGGAGATAGCTGGTTCTCCCCGAAATAGCTTTAGGGCTAGCCTCAGGCGAATAACCATAGAGACGGTAGAGCACTGATCGGGCAAGGGGGCGTAAAGCCTACCGACCCCAGTCAAACTACGAATGGCTCATATGGGCAGCCTGGGAGTCAGAATGCGAGTGATAAGACCCGTATTCAAGAGGGAAACAGCCCAGACCGCCGGCTAAGGTCCCAAATGCTGTGCTAAGTGGAGAAGGATGTAGGACTTCGAAAACAACCAGGATGTTGGCTCAGAAGCAGCCACCATTAAAAGAGTGCGTAATAGCTCACTGGTCGAGAGGCCCTGCGCCGAAAATATCCGGGGCTAAAGCACAGAACCGAAGCCGCGGCAAAGTTACTATGTAACTTTGGGTAGGGGAGCGTTCTTATCCGGACGAAGGTAGACCGGAAGGACTGCTGGACGGATAAGAAGTGAGAATGCCGGTATGAGTAGCGAAACGACAGGTGAGAATCCTGTCCACCGAAAGCCTAAGGTATCCCGGGCAACGCTCGTCGTCCCGGGGTTAGTCGGGACCTAAGCCGAGGCGAAAAGCATAGGCGATGGACAACTGGCGAAAATTCCAGTACCGGGCGTCTTCGTTTGAGGATGGAGTGACGCAGGAAGGAAGCTGAGCACGCGATTGGATGTGCGTGTCGAAGGCGGTAGGCTAGTATGGAGGCAAATCCCCATACTACAAGGCCGAGAACCGATCGATAGGAAAGACTACGGTCAATCTGAATTCAGCTGCACTACACTGCCAAGAAAAGCTTCTAACGAGAAGACGTCCGCCCGTACCAAAACCGACACAGGTAGGCGGGGAGAGAATCCTAAGGTGCGCGGGAAAACCCTCGTTAAGGAACTCGGCAAAATGCATCCGTAACTTCGGGAAAAGGATGGCCGCTGGTGGTGAAGACATTTACTGTTGGAGCTGTTGGCGGCGGCAGAAAAGAGGCCCAAGCGACTGTTTACCACAAACACAGGTGCCTGCGAAAGCGCAAGCTGAAGTATAGGTGCTGACGCCTGCCCGGTGCAGGAAGGTTAAGGAGAGTTGTTAGCCGTAAGGTGAAGCAGCGAACTGAAGCCCCTGTAAACGGCGGCCGTAACTATAACGGTCCTAAGGTAGCGAAATTCCTTGTCGGGTAAGTTCCGACCCGCACGAAAGGCGTAACGATTTGGGCACTGTCTCAACGAGGGACCCGGTGAAATTGAAATACCTGTGAAGATGCAGGTTACCCGCGACTGGACAGAAAGACCCCATGGAGCTTTACTGCAGCTTGGCATTGGTCTTTGGCATATAACGTACAGGATAGCCGGGAGACTGGGAGGATAGATCGCTAGAACTATCGGAGTCACCGTTGGGATACCGGCCTTTATATGCTAAGGATCTAACCGGAACATTAACAGTGTTCGGGACAGTACCAGGCGGGCAGTTTGACTGGGGCGGTCGCCTCCGAAAGAGCAACGGAGGCGTCCAAAGGTTCCCTCAGCGCGGACAGAAATCGCGCGAAGAGCATAAAGGCAGAAGGGAGCTTGACTGCGAGACTGACGGGTCGAGCAGGTACGAAAGTAGGGCT